>CAYMBT010000011.1:15752-24574 GCA_964388755.1 uncultured Pseudobdellovibrionaceae bacterium
AAGAACTAACATCAAAAGAAGAACCACCCATTAGAAGAAGCGAAAACGAATTAAAGAGTTAATTTTTTTGTTCGGGTGAACAAAGACCTTCTTTATCAATAAAACTTTTTAAACTTTAAATCCCAGCGGCTCCGCCCTCTGAACGATCATCATATCCCGCTTCTAGAAAGCCGTCTTTGTTAACCCGAACACCATTGACCCGAGCTCCCCAGCCCACTTCAACTTGATGTCCTTTTTTTTGCAGATCTTGGATAGATAGGGGTGGTAAACGCTTGTCATCAATATAAACAATATCCGGCACATATTGGTGGTGCACCCTTGGTGCACGGATAGCTTCTTCGATATTGTAATCCTGGGCAAGCACTCGGTAGATGGTTTGTAAAACAGCAGAGATGATTCGCGGACCACCTGGGGCCCCCAGCGCCATCACGATTTTATTATTTTTTTCGACCAATGTGGGTGACATTGAACTTAAAGGCCTTTTGCCGGGCTCGACTTCATTGGCTGAACCTTGCACTAGGCCATAGAGATTTCCTTCGCCGGGCCTGGTGGTAAAATCATCCATTTCGTTATTAAGGGCGATACCATATTTTTCGCTGACAACTCGTGATCCAAAGACTCCGTTAAGGGTCACCGTCATTGAAACAGAATTCCCACTGGCATCAAGAACACTAAAATGAGTGGTTTGATTGGATTCTTTAATTTCAATGTTGTTCACGGGATCAACTTTTAAAATTTGATCGGGTTTAATTTTTTGAGTCCAATATTTTATTTTTTCGGGACTTAAAAATTCATCCACTGGATTTTTGACAAAGTCAGGATCGCCTAACAAAGATCGATTACGAAAATTAATCTTCATCACTTCACTCATCTCATGAAACTCTAAGGTGCTCATGGGTTTGTGTTGAGGTGTTTTAAGCTGTTCTAACATTTTAAGACTTGAGGCAATAATCAATCCACCGCTCGAGGGTGGCGGCATCAGATAAAGTTTGTGACCTGCAAATTCCGAGATCACAGGCTTAAGCCAACGAACCTTGTAATTTTTTAGATCTTTAAGACTTAAAACGCCCCCTTCTTTTTGCACTGTCTGAACAATGTCGCGCCCGATTTCGCCTTGATAAAAGGGGACGATCCCTCGATTTCTCATCTCTTTTAAAACCCGAGCCAGTTGGGGTTGCTTGATGGTTTCTCCAGGTAGATAGGGCTTACCGTCTTTTTTTAAAAAATATTTCTTTCCGGCTAAATTAAAATCTTTCATCACCGAGCGGACTCTTTGGGCGTTCTCGCCTGTTATGGAGTGTCCATCTCTGGCCAATTGGATGGGTCGATCAAAGAGAACGGACCAATGAAGTTTGCCATATTTTTTATGAAGGGCCCAGAGTCCGGCAGGGATACCGGGTACACCGATGGCGTGGGCCCCATCTTTTGAGGCCGTGGCTTTTTTATCCAGATAGTATTTTTTGTGGGTTTTCTCGGGCGCCGTTTCACGAAAATCCAAGGCCTCCACTGGATTTTTACCCATTTTTACCAACGCAAAACCACCGCCGCCAAGGGCAGCGTGGCGAGGGTTGGTGACAGAAAGAACAAGGGCAATAGAAACTGCCACATCCACAACGTTTCCGCCCTTTTTTATGATTTCTTCGGCCATTTGAGCAGAGAGGGGTGTTGGGGTGGCCACCATCATTTTGTGTCCCTCCATGGGGACGGCATGGATCGAGGGGCTAACGAGAAATGCAAAAAGGCAGAGAAGTCGGATCAAAATTCACCTCACAGGAGTCCTCTTTTTAATCATGATTATTGTATAAATTCAATGCCCTATCTGTTTTGCTTGATTCCTCAAAGGGGGGCTGTTAAATCCCCCACATCCCTATGATAAGAGCCTGCGCCCACAACCCCTACGTCGAACAAATGTATTCTGAGTTTAAGGATTGGAGCTTTGATGATGAGGCTCAAGCCAATAAAGGCTATTGGCGCGAAAGAGTTTTTAAATTAAGTCATGATCAGGTCCCACTTGATATAGAAATTGGAACGGGTAATGGAACTCACTTTGCACAGCTCGCAAAAAACAACTCAGACCGATTATTGGTGGGTCTAGAACTCAAATACAAAACACTGGTTCAATCGATTCGACGGACATTAAGGGCTGGTTGCACTAATGCTCGCATGGTTAAATACTCTGCCGATGATATTCAAGATCTGTTTGTAGAAAACGAAATCAATGATGTGTATATCCATTTTCCAGATCCATGGCCTAAAAAAAGACACCATAAAAATCGGATTATTCAAAAAACATTTCTCACTGAACTTCATCGTTTGATGAAACCGGGTTCTTACTTAGAGTTTAAAACCGATGATCGCCCTTATTTTGATTGGGCTATGAAACACTTTGCTCAAAGTGCTTTTAAAATTGTTTTCTATACCGAGGATTTACATCAATCCTTTCGAAAGGATAAAAACTTCGTCACTCATTTTGAATCGCTCTTTTTAAAAAGAAACGAGCCGATTTTTTACTGTCGGCTCAAGAAATAATACTCTATTCAGAAAATAATTTTATTTATGACGAAGCCATCAATTCGCCTTACAGCCAGTGAAAGATTCTAAGTAAGGTGGTACTTCTTGGTAATGAGTGATGGTTTGATTCACAATTGTTCTTAATTCACAAAGCTCGCGGATTTTCGTATTGGGACTCCAAAATGAAAACCGAGGGTCATGTTGGCTGCCGATCATTGTGTTGAGATCTTTTGTTATCCAGTTGAATTCAGAGTGATCATGCCAAAGATTAATTTTTATTATTGGATAAGCCTCAATATCATAAAAAATTCCTGACATTAAATAATCTTGATTACAGATAGAGAGCACTGCTCCCGGTTGCAAAGGCATTTTGCCCGACTGACATTCAACAAAACTTTGGGACTTAAGTTCAAGGATCATTTCTTGTTCTGGTTCTATTAAATATTGAGCATCGACCTCGACCTCGCCTTTTTTGATTATTTTTAAACCAGGCATGACGATCCAACTGGCTAAAAATGGAGAACTGGTTTTGCTCAAAACTTGGTGGTAGTTTTTTGAAGTGTAAATTGGAATAGGTTTAATATGAGAAAAGATTTCTCGATAAGAAACTAACAGAGGGGCTCTGCTTTTGTTTTTTATTTTAATTTCAGCCAGTCGTTGCCCTTGAGAGACGGCCATCAGTTCGCCAGTAAAAAAATGATCGAATGTAACACTGACTTCTGGAGCCTCTTTTTGCAACCCAAAAGGGGAACTTATAGTCGTTATATTTGTTTTTTCTTCCCGTGAAAAAAAGCGGCAATATATGAGAGGTTGATTTGTAAAAAACGAATCATCAAAGAGTTCTGCTACAGTTATGGATTGGGATGGCTCAATAAACTTAAAACTTTGTTTGTTTTCGCAAAGAGTGTGAAGTGCTGTCTTTTGAGTCCGGTTTTCGCCAAGCACTTGAGCAGAAGCAATTTGTGGCAGTAAAAAATGGGTGCCCTCGCTGGATTGAATAAAGTGAGGATTAAGTCCATTTTCATTTTCAAATTCTTTGATCTGCAATTGTTTAAGTTCAACTTCAAAAAGCATCGCTTGATCTCTTTTAATCTGAAGACTGATGTCACAAAAAATTTCAACTTTTTCTAGTGGATTTGGAGTTAAAATATTAACCGGCAATAAGTTGATGACGTCAATCTGAGAGCTTTCTAAAAATTCGGCTTTATGAATTTCTTTAAAGGGTGAGTTTGATTTTTGGCAATGGGTAGTGCTCGTGGTTATTGTTTTTTGAATCTGATCAGCGGAAAGTCCTAAATCAATGGAGTTATTGATATTAATTTCTTTAAGTCCCATTAGGCGAAATCGGCTTTGATCTTGATTGATGACTTCCACTTGAAATTGAGAATCTTGAGTGACAGTGGGCGAGTTGTCCGGTGCACAAGATGTTAGTCCGAAAATCAGGACTAGTAAGAACCTATAAGGTCGTATTTTGGTTTTCATAAGTGATCTCCTTTATTTTAAGGAGAAGAGAGCAAAGCTTACGCCAAATGATTATAAGCGCGATGATGTAATTTATTCTTAATGTTTTAATGAAATTTTTAAAATCACCAATATGTGGTTTTAACTTCCACATCATGGCTCACATAAAGCTGGCATGACAGGCGCTCTTTGGGATTGGCTTTATTTTTGTCCAATGTCTTTTGTTCAAGTTCAGTTTTCAGTGGCAAAGTCGAATTTGATGAAACCTCCATTTTACACCGACCACAAATCCCATCACCACCACAGCTGCTAGCCACAGGGACACCTAAGTTCAGTAAGTTCTTCATAAGAGAGAGCTCGGGGTTAAGCGGAGCCGTTAAATGACATTGTGGTACTTTGAGTTGTGCCAATTGAAGTTTGAACCTTTTTAGTTTTATCCAAGCTTTTTGAAAAGAGACTTCTCTATTTCACTGAGTTCATGTTATCAAAGCTTTAATGTCAGAAACAATCGCTTTTTTAGGATGCAGTCGTGGATTAGGCAAAGAGGTTGTTTTAGCCTTTGATGAATCCTATGACCTCAAAGACTCTTGGCTCGTGGCTCGCAAAGAGCCGTTACTCAAAGAGCTGACACAAAAAATAAGGTCCGATGTTTTTGTGAGCTCTGTGGATTTTTCAAATCCACAAAGTGCGCAAGAGATCCTTGAAGCTTTAGCAAGTAAGCCTGTTCAAAAAATTTTTTATTTTGCGGGCGGAGGACCCTACGGTCAGTTTCAAGATAAAGATTGGAAGGACCATACATGGTCCTTTCAAGTGAATTTTTTAACCCCGGCATTTTTAATTCATCAAATTCTTAAAAATCCCATTTATAAAGGAATCGAGCAAATTATTATGATCGGCTCACAAGTGGCAGATCAAACGGGCGATAAAAATGCTTCTTCTTATGCCGCCGGCAAACATGCTTTAAGAGGTCTTATAGAATCCATTCACCTAGAGACCCCTCAAGTTGATCTAAGGCTCTTTAGGCCCCATTACATGGACACAGAACTTCTTCCTAAAAATGCCGCTGTACGTGGGAGTGGGGCTTTCATTCAATCCCCCAGCCATTTGGCAAAGATTTTTGTCTCTTGGAGTCTGGATCCCCAGGCTGAAAAGATATTGACCATCTGACACAACATATCTCAATGCTATCTCAATTGGTGGTGGGCCTAGGGTGTGTTAAAAAATTATGACATTTAGCTGATCAGGAGAGAGACAATGGCTCAGGTTGAAAACATTATAATTATTGGTTCCGGTCCCGCAGGTTTAACCGCTGCAATTTATGCTTCACGAGCGTTACTGAACCCCTTAATGATTGAAGGCGAAGAAGTGGGCGGTCAGTTGATGACAACCTCTGATGTTGAAAACTATCCAGGCTTCCCCGAGGGGATTATGGGCCCAGAGCTCATGATACAAACCAAAAAACAGGCCGAGCGTTTTGGAACCCGTTTTATTTCTAAAAATGTCACTAAAGTGGATTTAAATTCCAAGCCCTTTAAAGTTTGGATTGGCGAAGAACTTTATCAAAGTCACTCGCTGATTATTTCTACCGGTGCCAGCGCAAAATATCTTGGCCTTGAATCAGAAAAAAAACTTCTAGGGCGCGGAGTATCAGCCTGTGCCACTTGTGATGGTGCTTTTTTTAGAGATCAAAAAGTGGTTGTTGTTGGTGGTGGAGACACGGCCATGGAAGAAGCCACCTTTTTAACCCGCTTTGCATCCAAGGTTTATATTGTTCATCGACGGGATGAATTCAGAGCCAGTAAAATTATGGTGGATAAAGCCCTTAATAATCCAAAAATTGAAGTGATCTGGAATTCAGCCCTTGAAGAAGTTTTGGGTGATAAACTTGTTGAAGGTGCCCGTCTTAAAAATTTAGTCACAGGCGAGGTCCAGGACCTTAAGATCGAGGGTGTGTTTATTGCCATTGGTCACAAACCCAACACAGATCTTTTTAAAGGCCAGCTTAAGGCCAATGAAGTGGGTTATCTGATCACCGAGCCTAAAAGTACCAAGACTTCAGTCGAAGGTGTCTTTGCTGCAGGGGATGTGGCTGATGATCAATATCGTCAGGCCATCACCGCCGCAGGTACAGGTTGTATGGCAGCTATTGATTGTGAGCGCTGGTTAGAGGAAAATATCCATTAAGGCTTCCTCAACTTTTTAAGGGGCCCGAAAAAAGAGAAATCAGCTCGGTGACTCAAAGAAAACTTTGATACATCTTAGGATTTAACATCTCAATTTCTTTCTCTTTTTAAAAACACTAACCGCCTGGAGGATTTGTGGCGAAAAAGATCAATACGGAAGATCTGGTTAGAAAAATCGAAAAAATCACACGAGATCGCATCGTTAAAGAAAACGTTGTCGATCTTAAACAGTACCGTGATTTAAAAGTTTCTAAATTACCGAAAACCATTCTTGTTGTTGAAGATGATGAGACCATGCGCCGAGCGCTAGCTCGTATCTTCGAAGCCGACGGTCACATTGTTAAAACAGCGGCCGATGGCACACAACTGTCTTCAGTTCTTGATGATCATCCCATCGACCTCATCATTCTTGATATTGGTTTGCCATGGATCAACGGTTTTGAATTAGCTAAACTTCTTAAAGAACACAAAGACCTTAAAGAGATTCCTTTGGTTTTCATTTCTGCTAAGACCAGCGAGCTTGATGTCAAAAGAGGTTTTGAAGTTGGTGCTGATGATTATATTAAAAAGCCCTTTAACATTGATGAAATGAAAAAGTCAGTGGATGTGCTTTTAAAAATCAGCAACTCCTAGTTTTTTTGTCGTAATTTTAAATATACATATTTTCACTCAAGGGCCCAAAGTGCCTCTGCTGAATCCTCTCGTGTTCTTAACAATTATTAGATAACTTTTAGAATCCAGCTTACTGTCTGTAAAATTCTTTGAGCGCTAAAATAAAGTCACTGGTTTTAGGATGACAAGATTCAAGGTCACAGACTTGATAAGTTGTGTTTTGCTTTTTCTTTCTCAATAAAAAATGATCCTTTGGAACATCACAAAAAATGAGCCCATAGGGAAAGTAGTTTTTATAAATCTCTTTAGTTTTCAAAAGACATTCAGACTGATCACCATAAATTGTTAAGCGTTGGGGTTTTGAGATCTGAAAGTCCAAAGAAAGCAGAAGTGTTGTGAATGCTAAAGGATCTGATTTTAATGTGTCTGGATAAGCTTCAATAAGTGATTCGGCTTTTTGATGATATTGGCTTTTCAGAGTCAGAACCGAAAGTCGTGAGAGATTGTAATGGGTTAAAGATTGACCGCTGGGTTGGCTTTGGTCTTTAAAGAAAAACTGATTTTTTAAAATTTCATCATCAGCCTGACTAAAACGATAGAGCTTTCTTTGCGGGTCATAAAAAATCTTATCCTGCAGTTTCTGTAATTTTAGGGCGTGATCAAGATACTTTTTTTCAAATGAAATTTGATAAAATTCGATAAGGGCATCAATCATAAAAGCATAGTCATCCAGAATCCCTTTATCCCTGACCCGACCGTCGACACTGAGCCTAAAAAGAGAACCATCGGGTGATCGGTGTTGTAAAAGCAAATAATCTAGATTTCCTTGAATCAATTGGTTGATTTCAGGTGATGGCCATAGGCGAGCTACTCGACACAGACTTGAAATCAAGTAGGCGTTATTCGATGTAGTCACCTGTTGATCAATCAAAAGTGGGTATCTGTTTTTTCTTAATTGGACCAGTTGAGTCTCTAGAGAATTATCTACTGAAATCTTTCTATCTTTTTTTATAAGGACCGAGCGGTTACCATATTGTGCTATTGGGTTTGAGAGCACATAGTTTTTTTGAAACTGGGCCCAATCCTTTTGTGAAAGTTGACTTTTTAGTTCGGCACTCAGCCATGTGTAGTAAGAGCCTTCGGTCAGATTATTTTGTGAGGCTATTGAATTATAAAATCCACCACGGGAGCGCCTCATTTGATTCAGTATAAAGCCCACGGTTTGCTCGATGACGCTTTGATAAATTTCAGAGGGCTCAATCAGATAAAAATCAACCAATGCGCTGATGGTGCTGGCTTGATCCACTAAAGTTTTTTCGAAATGGGGAATGTTCCAATCTCGACTCAGAGAGTAGCGGTGAAAACCGCCCTCCAGTGGGTCATGGGTGGCAGAACGAATGAGGCTTGTTAATGATTTTTTAACCATATCAAAAGCCTGTTTTTCATCAGAGTGTTTGTAATATCGCATGAGAAGTCTTAAGTCCTCATTGATCAGAAACTTAGGAGTAAATTGAGGTGATATTTTTTTTCCGCCCCAAAGGGAATCAAAAAGATGGGTATAATGGGCATAAAACTGGCTGATCAGTTCTTTATCTTTTGTAAAAGAAGTTGGTGGAGAGAAATCAGGTTTTATTTGATCAACAAAAGCGGAGCTTTCTTTTTTTAGTTTATCTGGCGTTTCTTGCCAGGCTCGTTCAATATTTTCGATGATCCCAAGAAAAGGATTCTCTTGCATATAGGTGAGTGAAAAAAGGGGTTTTAAATCAGGAGTTAAAATCAATTGGATAGGCCAACCACCAAACTTCATAATAGCAGCTTGAAGATTAAGAAAGTATGAATCAACATCAGGTCTTTCTTCGCGATCAATTTTAATTGAAATATAAGATCGATTTAGAATTTCGGCCACCTTATTAGAACTGTGGGTTTCTTGGTCCATTTTTTGGCAAGAGTAGCAACTGATAAAACCAATGCTTAGGTATATCAATTTATTTTCTTTTTTTGCCTTTTGAATTGTTTTGTCATTCCAAGAATGCCAGTCAATGGGACTTTTAGAGT
>CAYMBT010000012.1:0-24197 GCA_964388755.1 uncultured Pseudobdellovibrionaceae bacterium
TCAGGCTCTCCTGTGATTAATCGCGACGCTGAAATTGTGGGACTTGTCTTTGATGGAAATATTCACTCTTTGGGTGGAGCATTTGGTTTTGACGGAACCATGAATAGAGCCGTTTCCGTCCAAGCAGACATCATTTTAGAGTCTTTAAGAAAAGCCTATAACGCCGAAAAAATTGCATCTGAAATTGAAGGCACTTAAACGTGCCAGGCCCTGTTTGCGGACGCATTGCATCCGCAAACAGGGCCTGGCACCAATCGTATTAGGATTTGCTCTTTTCGATGCGTTGACCTTCGCGAATCATGTCCGATAGGTTTTGACGGTATTTTTCGTTCAAGACCTGTAACTGTTCATCGTGTTGGGCCTGCATGTTTTTAATGTGATTTTCATATTTGGCTTCGCGCTGAGCTTCTCTCAATTTATAAGCCTGTTCTTTTTCCATCTGAATGCGCTCATTTTCTTTTTTGATAGAAACGATTTGCTCTTGTTGACGATCTCTAAGATCAATCACTTTTCGATCATAATTTTGCTGAAGCTGAACAAGACTGTTTTTATGTTTACCGTCCAGTTCTTTGATTTTAGATTCAAAATCGTTTCTCATTTTGTCTCTTTGGCTTTGATCTTGAAATCTCATATCATCAATATTTGTTGAATAACGATCCATAAGGCGTTGCTTTTCATTGCGATGAGAAATGTTTAATTTATCACGATCGTTGTTATAGTTGTCTTGCAGCTGATTCAAATGAAGTTCGTTATCTTTTTTCTTATCGTTATTTTCAGTAATTAACTTTCTTCTTTGGTCGGTTAAAAGTCGATTGTTACGTTCGTCTTCTTTCTCCATTTTAGCTTGAAAGAATTCTTGGCTGGATCTGATTTTTTCGTCAGCATTTTTTTGCGCTAATTTAATTTCAGTACTGTTAATTTCATTAAATTCTTTAACCATTCCACGTTTTTCATTCAAAAGAGTATCGTAAGAGTTTTGATTAGCACTTTGTAAGTTCTCCATCTCTCGTCTTTTTTGTGACTCTAAGCGAGTACGATCGCGAACATTATCTTCTCTCAGACGCCTGATCTCTTGATTTTTATGATCTCTTTCTTTAGCGACACGGCCATTTTCGCCAGAAAATTTTTCTTGGCTAGCTAGCATTTGAGTTTTCTCTTTCTCTAAGGCTTTATTGTATTTTTGCTGGATCTTTTCAACGCTGGCCATATGTTCTTCGCGCATGGCTCGGGCAGTTTCTGTGTTTTGGTACTTAAGATCCTCGACTGTCATCTGATGACGTCTCTGCATAGATTCGATTTCAAATTGATGTTTCTTTTTAAGATTGGCAATCTCTTGATCTTTGGTGATTTGATCCACTTGATTATTTTGTGTGAGTTTTTGCATTTCATCACTATGGCGATCTTGCTGTTCTCTTTTTTCTTGCTGATGAAGACGATTGAGTCTTTGACGAGACATTTCACTTTCATCTTGAGCTCTTTTTTGAAAGTTCTCTAAGCTATTACTTGTTGTCATATTATTCTGCTCAACAGTTTGCCTTGATTTAACTTGTTGATTCTCGATTTGTGATTGATAGGTTTTCTCTTGGTTTTTAAGCTGACTTTGATAGCTGTCTTTAAGATTATCTTCCATATTAGCACGCTCAGAGCTTTCTCTTCTTTTTTGCTGAGCATTCATTTGTTGGATTTTATTAATTTCTTTTTGATGTCTTAGATCTCTTCGATCAATCGCCACTTGGCTTTCTTTTTGAGCTCTGCCGATTCGCTCGTCGGCCGACTGATTGGTTTGAAGTAAATTCGTTTTATGAGATTGCGAGATCTTTGCCAATTCTTTTTCATGTTGTTCTTTTAGATTTTTTTCGCGCTCAAGATAATAATCCCTTATCTTTTGAGCATCAGATGAGTCGTTGCCAATAGTAGACATCTCTTCCTCCTGAAGTGATCCTCTTTTCATAATAGCACTTTTACCCCACAAAGCTTTTGATATTAGAATAGAATCAGGACTTAGGGGTACTCGACTTCAGGACGGTTTTAATTCTGGCTTAATAGTCGTATCGTATTTTTTTAAGAAAAAGTCGTCTGAGATGATGGTTGTACTCGATTTTCTGCTGCTCTTTTTTGACGGATTTATTGTGTTTGTTATCAAGAGAAGCGACTTTTCTTTCAATCAACAGACGATGAAATTGGGACGCAATTTTTGCAGCCCATTTAATAGCACCTGCCACCTTGATCAGTTCATTACGAAAGCCCTCAGAATAGTTCAAAAAAAATCGAGACCTCATCTGTGAGTACTCACTGAGAAGAATGACCGATACAACACCGTAATCTGAAACTCCAAGATCAATACCTGAATACCAATTTTGAAAGCCCGGAAGCAAAAACTGTGGATCATCCTTCGCTCCACGACTGATCACTTTAACACCTTCGCCAGCTAAAGAAAGAACTCTGACTTTATTTTCAAGAACATGAATCATCACCTTTGATTCACCGAGAAGGATATCAGCAAAAGGAGTATGAATTTTAAACCCCTCGACGGATGAGATCACCATGAGACCTTGAAAAAACTGGGGCGAGTTTTTACCATCAAAGTGAAGAACCGTATTACGATCAAGTTCATAGCGATGCCCAGAACGCAAAAACATTCTTGGCTCGTTTCCGGTCACAAGCGAGCATGGCGAGATTTCTTTTTTAACACAATCTTGAGGCTCTTCACTGGGAATGGTGTAACCTTTTGCCTCTGCAAGATGGAGCTGCAAAAAAGAGCTGATAAAAAAAAGAAGTGTGCGCAAAAAAACTGATCTCATAGATCCAACTGCTTGACTGAATTCTGGGCTTTCGTCAGTAAGTTTTTATCTTGGTAAACAGACACAATGGTTTTGTAAATTCTAACCGCATCGTCTCCCCGTCCTTCGGTCTCATAAATTTGACCCATCTTCAAAAGCGAATACCCCGTCAGACGATTTGAAGGAAAAAGTTCAACCATTTTATCAACCCATTTTATAACATCCTTACTCTCTTGAAGTTGCGAATAAGCTTCTACAATCAGATAGTGAGACTCTACAACATGGTGTGAATCAGGATATTGATCGATCAGTGCTTCAAGAACTTTTATACCCTCTTGATACTTGCGGTTTTTGACTAACGACTTGCCTGCGGCAAGAAGCTCTTTAGCGGATTGACCAATGTGAATTTTATGTCTGGACTCATGGGGAATAACGCTGGCTAAATCTCTGAGTCGATTTTGTTCTTCCTCAGCTTCCGATTTTTTTATTTTTTCGGGGATCAGTAAAGCGACCTCTTGCTTAAAGTCAGCAAACTGCCCCATCACCATGAGTTTTTTAAGCTGCTCGCGGGCGACTTTTGACTTCCAAAACTCTGAGAGTTCTTTATACTCACGAGCGGCATTCAGCTTTCCTCTAACTTCTGAAAGAAAGAGTAACGAGAGAAGTGTCATCACTAAACAAGAGTGGATCAATGCCTTATTGTTCATAGCTGTTGAATCGGCTTTTTAGCCCACAGACTTAAAAAAAATCGGCCAGACCCGACTTAGGTATGAAACATAATTTTATTTTTACAGCCAATCGAAAGCCTTTAGACGATTATCATCTAAAAAGTAAGATTTTTAGCTTGTTCTTTATAACGAGTAAAGATGGTTTTGATGTCCTCGGGGGCATCCGCTGGAATCCTGCGACCATTCACTTTAGAATTAAAGACTTCTCCGTATTTATAAAAAAGCTGGTAGTCTTTTTTAAATGAATCTAAAATTTTTGGATAGGCATATTTTTCATTTCTCGATGGAAAATTTCTGATTTCACTGGCTAAAGAGGTGGCGACCTTCTTTTTCCACTGACCATAAT
The DNA here is from genome assembly GCA_964388755.1 of uncultured Pseudobdellovibrionaceae bacterium. Classification (GTDB taxonomy): domain Bacteria; phylum Bdellovibrionota; class Bdellovibrionia; order Bdellovibrionales; family JAGQZY01; genus JAGQZY01. The sequence goes on from CAYMBT010000012.1 coordinate 3,855, forward strand.
AACGATTCCAAGCCGGTTTGTTTTTTTGTAATTTTTTAAATTGCCCTTCAATATCAACCGCTAAAGTTTCAGCCCTAATCGAAGAATAGAAAAGGGCCTTTCTTTCTCTATGTTTATAAAAAGACTGATCTTTTTTTGAACCTTTTATGGTGTTAACAACTTCTGCCTTTTTAACCGCAGTCACTTTGGCGGCGGGTTTTGCCTTAGCCGCTTTTTTTACCGGATCTTTCTTTTTTTCTACAGCAGGTTTAGCTTTTACACTTTTTGAAACTTCTTTTTTCTCCGTTGGCTCGTTTTTATCTTTTTTGCTTACAACTTGTGCCACCTGACGACTTTCTGGTGAGGGTTCAGCCTCCTCTTGCGGAGCCTTTTTTTTCATTGAATCTTTGATGGCTTGAAGTCTTTCTTGTCTCTCACGTTGTAAATTGATTTCTTTTTCACTCTCAACTTCTTGGGCTTTTATTTCATCAAGAGCCGCCGTTTCTTCAGTCACGTTATTTGGAACGGCTACACTGACTTTAGAATCCCCATCTTTTATTTCACTGACAACTGTGGGGTCATAAATTATTTCACTCTCGTCAGGTTTAAGGCTCAAGTAAAGAAAAAGAGTTGAAAGAACCAGAGCCGTGGTGGCTAAAAGCCAGGGCTGTATCGAATTGGATGAATTGGATTTCGATTTCTTTTTTTTCTTTTGAACAAAGTCTTTATCAGAAGTTGAACCTGATTTTTTTTGCGACAACTGAGATTCGTCTTTTTGATGACTTGATTTTCGGATGGGAGTTTTTGTGGGCGAATCAAGGCTCCAGAGCTGAATATCATCAGAACTTTGATCAGAATTTTCTTTTTTGGATTCGGTCACAAAGTCTTCAGAGTTTATGGGAATAGGCTGAGTATTAACAACTCTTGTGGCTTCTGAATCAAATGGGGCTAAATCTTTTTTAAATTTGTTTTTTTCTTGTCGGGTCAAAGTTTCAATCTCAAAACCCGTGTTGGTTTTTTCGTAAATAGTGGGGTCTATGTTGGGGCTTGATGGCAGGGGCTTTTCAAATTCTTTGACCTCAGAAATTTTAGCCCAAGTGGGATAACCTTTTTTCCAAGCAAAGTCGCTAAACCTGACTTCTCCTTGATCGATCAACTCGATCACCTGAGCCACAGTAAATGGACCGATTTGTTTAAACTCACTGGATTTTTCAGTTTTAACTTTTTTAAGCAGCACCCAATCAGGAGTTTGTTTATCCTGGCTGGCATCTTCTTTTAAACCAAAAGCTTGAGCAAATTCACTGACACGTGAAAGTGGTAACCAATCTGTTGTTCCTACTTTAAAAACAAGATCTAAGTGCCCAATTTCTTTTTTCTTAATTTTCTCTAGAATTGTTTGTTGATCAAAAGGACCTGTTGCTTGTCCGTTTTGACTCAAGTACCACTGATTCATTAAACCACCTCAGGTTTCTAACCTATCTAAGTATTTTAACTGGTTATAATAGAATCCATCAAAGTTTTTATGATTTAGGTCCTGCTCTAAAAGCTCAATCACTTGATCCTCAGTTATTTTTTTATTTTGTAAGAGGCTAAAGTATCTCTCCCCGAGCATTTCACCTAAAAACTTGGCCGCCAGGGTATAACTGCCACGATCGACAGGTGAAAATCTTTTCTGCACAGGCTCTTCAGAGTAAACAACTAAGATTTCTAGCATTTTTTGATCAAGAGCCAATAGAAGCGGCTCTCGACCTTTGTCCTTGCTATCAAACGCATGAAGTTCTTTTTTGAGATCCGACATGGACTGAGACTTACGCTTTGGATTGACAAATTTACTGAGCATAAAAGCCATGGTCTCTATCCAAATTGCCTTGGTAAAGTCACCTGGAAAGCTCCAGTAAAGCTGATCTTGCATTGAGATTTGAGCGTGGATGTAATGGCCTGCAAGACTGGCCGCATGATTGACCGTGGCCTTAGAGAGATAAAAGAAACCAGCCTTAGGCAAATAAAAACTCTTATCATTTTTTACAAGAAAATAGGCTAACTCGAAGTCTTGCTTAGAGATTTTCTTTCTAACAATTTTAAGAACCTGAGGATCCTTAAGAGAATAAACCTGAATGGCATCAGTTTTTATATCTAAGCCAATTCCAGAAGAAATCATTCGCACTAAATTTGAGACATGATCTGTGTAATCGATCTGAAAATCCCAAAAATCCATATCGCTTTCATCGTCATCATCAAGCTCTAAATCCACATCGAAGTTTTCTTCTAAGTACATAAGATAACTCTGCCATTTTACCCATGGAGGTGAGCTAAGAACACAAAACTCTCGATCATTAAAACGAACCACATCGATAGTGTTTTCTTGACCGATTTCAGCCAGTGCAAAATAAATCCCCTCACAATTCAGATAAATAGAAGCCATATCGCAAACTTTAGAACCCATTTGTTTTTTAAAAGCGCTGGGCAAATGATTTTGAGCAATGTGCAAATCCCCATAAACGACGTAATGAATATAGCCGGGTAAGATATTAAAATTATCAGCTATTTTTTGGGCTGCAAACTGGTCGCGATACTCTAGACTCTCCCCTGTTCTTTCGGGCACAGAAGCATTGAGCGCTAAAATCTTAATTTTATTTTGCATGGCAAACTCGACTAAAGGTCTATAGTGGGGCCAAGGAAACCCCCACTCATCACTCCAATTGATCTTTTTAAGCAATTTTTTTTCGCTGATTTTACCATTCAAATAGTCGTCAATGATGGACTGATCTTTGGCAAAAAAACACTCTAAAGCTAAAACCATGGGTCGCTCAGAGGCAATTCTTCTTATGAATCTCAGATGGGCCCGTTGAGCTTGTGAGAACGAGTGAAAGTCCCCGCCAAAAACCACATCCACTTGCTGCAAACAGGTCTCTACATCTGTAAAACTGGAAGCCTGCCAGGGTCTAGAAACATCATTTTTATAGAATTGGGCATAGCTGGTGATATCTTGGGATTCTTCACCGAGATAGAGGCGCACTTGGTCCTTAATTTTTCGCAAAATGTCTTTGCGTTCATTGAGCCAAGTTTGAGAAGATTTTAGAACTGAAGTGTTTCGACGCGCCCCCACAATTAATATCATCAACTGCCAACATCATGAAGACAAGATTTTTTCTTTATAACCACCTATGACCTTTCAATCGTAGACTTTAATCCGCCATAGGTAGAGGCCTTTTGTTTTTTTTTAAATGTATCTTATGAGGACAATACTTTTTCATTCTAGCCTAAAAAAGAGGCTAGCGAGTCGGTGCTGAATTGACTTGAGTGCCTGAGCGTTTTTTGTATGATATCCATTATTAATGAGGAGAATTTTTTATGAGCAAAAAAAGAAATGGTCTTGGGTTTTGGATATGTCTATTCAGTGTGATTTGTTCAATAGGCATCCATATTTATTTGGCCAACCATCACTATGACTTTAAGTTTGGTCAGTCTTCGTCAGAGGGTCTTTGCAATATCAACGAGAAATTTAACTGTACAGCAACGACAAGCAGTCAGTTCTCAGAATTTTTAGGTGTTCCGCTCTCTGTTTTTGCTCTTTGGCTCCATGGAATTTTATTAATTTTGCTCATTGGACTTAAACTTCCCCTTTTTGATCTAAAATCAAAACAATCCTTTCAAAACTCCATAAAATTTTTGGCAGGCTTCACCGTACTCTCGAGCCTTGTTATGGCTTTTATTTCTATTTTTATACTTAAGACAATTTGCCCCATGTGTTCTGCAGCTTATTTCTTCTCTTTCACACTTATCTTAGGTGTGACTTTAAGTTATGGACTAAAGCCTATCTTCGATTTTTCAGCCCTTAAAAGTTTAGGAATTATGGGGGGTTTTATCCTTCTTTTAAGCTTTGCCTATAACAGTAATAAGATGCAGCAGTACGGTGGCAAGGATGTTCAAGAAATGATCCAACTTCAGTTTGAAGAATGGAAGAACAGCCCTGAGAAATCAATTACACCCATCTCTCCCCTTAAGCTCAACGCCAACGAAAATGCCAAAATTAAAATGGTGGAATTTGCGGACTTTCTTTGTGGTCACTGCGCCACCGCCTTTCCTATGATCCATGAGTTTGCTAAGAGCAATCCTGATATTGAGTTGTCATTTCAACCCTTTCCTCTGGATGGTGAATGTAATTCTGTCATTCAGTATGTCAGTGGTGCTTCTTGCTATCTGGCCCGCGTAGCCCATTGTGCTGGCCTTCAAGATCAAGGGTGGCAAACCCAGAAATGGATTTTTAAAAATCAAAGAAATTTGGTCTCTAAAGAATCGGCCGAAAAACTGATCGAGGAATCAGCCCCTGAACTTAGTCTCAACTGGGAAGAACTTAAGACTTGTGAAAAGTCAGACGAAACTAAAGAGCTGATTAAGAAACAGGCCCAACTGGGCGTAGATATTGGAGTTAAAGGAACACCCGCCCTTTACATCAACGGCAAGAAAGTTCCATCGGGTTTTGCTCCACCAGTACTTAATAAAATTAAAAGTGATCTTACGAAATAGGCCAAAGCCAGTTTGAGATGGTACTAAAAAAGAGATGCAATTGATGAGTGAGCTCCTGATGAAGTGCGATAGCCACATCTGGAAACGTGGCAATAACTAAGGCCGTACTAAATACAGCAAAGAGTGACCAGTAGGCTGACATCATAAACCAACGGGTCGAGCTTATATCTTCTTTTCTAGCAAACCGTTCGACTTTTTCAATGTTAACAATGCAAGTTCGCATTTCGTTAAAGTGAATACTTAATGCCCCAATCAACTCTTTTTGCTTTGATCGAGAGACATGGGGAAGTTTTCCAATAGCTCTCTTAGACTTAATCGCCTTCACCAGACTTTTAGCATGCTGGATATATCGCCCTGCTTTATCGCCAAAAAGAGGATAGTCATTTTTAAGACTTGAAAGTGTATCTAACTCTGCCAGAGCCATATCATATTTTTCGTAGACTACGGCCGCTAAAATTGCGTGTCCATAGGTCAATGATGGCCTAGCATTGGTTTGGTTTTGACGCTCCTGAATTTCATGTTGATCATCAACGCCTTTTTTTAATAAGTCCTCAAGATGGCTGGTAAACTTAAGTTCAGTCTGAGTTTTACTTTTACCACGGGTCGAAGCGTAGCTTTCGATATCTGTGCCTGGGCCAATTTCTTTAAGAGTAAAGTTAACTTTTGATGACTGTGCCATGGCTGGTTATCGGAGCATTTACCAACCTGCTTTAGTCTAGTTTTAAGACTTTTGCCCAATCTCAAAATGGCATAAAACTGGACAAATATCTTGGCCAGTGCTGTAATCGACTTAAGGAAGCAATGGAATGTGCTTCTATGATCACTTCAAGGAGGAAGACCCATGGAATTCAAAAAAACCGAAATGGTTTCTGTTCCAATTCCCACAGAGATTCCAGCACCTCCTCGCCTTGAAAATCTACCGCCAGAGATCCTTCACTCGGCCACTGTCGAAATGCTGATTCAACAAAACGAAGATCTTTCATCGAGACTCAAAGTTAATATTCGTCGCAATTCAAGCCTTGAGCAAAAAATCCTGGAACTGCAGGGGCAAATCACTGAAATCGAAAGAACAAAAGAAAATTTAACAGCTCAAAATGAGATAATCCTCGAAAAAGAACATCTTTGGTCACTTCAAAAAGAAGAAAAATCAAGACAGCTGCAAAGTCTCGAAAAAGAAATTTCACTTCTTCAACTTCGTTACAACGAGATGTTTACCACCCACCAGCATAATCAAAAAGAAATGCAAAAAATGATCTCTGAGAAATCTCAGATCATCGAGAGTTTAAAACTCAAACTCATCCATTCGCAAAAAATTAAAACCCGCGCTAAAGATAAATTGCGAGTCTTTTTACTCGACATGGGTTGTGAATTTAATGCCCTCAAAGCAGAATCTGAAAAATCACAGGCTAAAAACCGTCAACTGGCCCAGAGCTTTGAAAAACTTTTCGAAGATCTTCAAACCAAAGAACAAATTTTTAGGAACGAGCTTGAAGATTTTAAAACTAACGCCCAAGAAAAAATTCAAAAGCTAGAAGATCAACTTGAGTGTAGTGAACTTAAAAACCAGAGCCTCAGCGAAAATCTAGAAATAGCTCAAGAAGAAATTCATAGCTTTAAACTTAAACTCAATGAAGAGAAGAAAAACCGAAATCAGCTCAGCATTCTTAACCAAGAGCTCAGTGAACTTAAAAACGAAAAAATTCGACTTAAGCGAGATCATCTGTCCGTCATTGAACTTCTTGAAAATGCTCGTCAAAGTGAATTTGATAAGATCTTAAGTCTAAAAAGTGACCTTGAACAAACACAAGCTCAACTTTTAGAAAACCAAGACCAGCTTTCACAGTGCGAACAAAAAATCCTTGAACTCAACAAAGACAATCAAGAAATGTCTACTCAGCTGAGTGCTCTGCAAAAATTATGGATGGATACACAGGCAGAGCTTGAAAAAGAAGTTCTTAAACGACAGAGTCTTGAAAAAATTAATCGGGAGCTGAGTCAGTCTTATCAGAATGATAAGATTCTTCGGGCGACACAAAGAGCTATTCAGGACTTTGAAAACACTTCTTTAGATAGTTCTTCATCTGATCAAAAAGTTTTCATTTCTCAACCGCCAAGTATTGATATTTAATTTTTTTGGTTCTTGTTTGAATTTCTATTGGGTTTTCTTTTTATTTTCCTTAATGTGAATTTTTTAAGGGACAGCTCCTGCTTGAGCTGACATCGACCCCTTCGGGGTCGAGCGCGTCACGCTTGTCAGACCCTTAAAAAATTCACATTAAGGAAAATAAAAAGAAAACCCAATAGAAATTCGCGCCGATCATAGAAAAAATTTTGGAAATATCTGGGGCTTTTTTTTAACTCTTTTTCTAGACCATCATCACCTATTCTGCTTAGGGTGAAAATTGTTCTGTCTAAGCTTTTCTTTATCCTTCATCATCGCATTATCTTCCTGATCAAAGTTCATTAATAATCTTTGTTAATGATGGTTCCGTTTTATGTTTAAACCTTAATTGTTTTTTATAATCTCTTGCAATCTCTGTAGCAGCATTCTTTGCTCTCTATCAATTTAACAATCATCAAAAAAATAAGGTTTTTATTTAGGTTAAAGTCTTTAGCAAACTACTCCATCAAATGCCTTTTTGAGTAATATTTGACTGATTTGGCTTCTAATTTTTTATTGTCTTGAATGCCATATTTCAGAAATCTTTTTTTTGGTGAAAAAGAATTATGATTCATGATTAGGTTTGAAGATGTGGTTTTTTAGGGGGTCTGGGGTCTAGTGTTTCATTTTGAGACAGATGAATGAGGGTTTTTGGGCTCGACCTTGTGATAAATCTATCTTAAGTCCATCGCCTTATGGATTGAAGATCGATATCCTAAGAAGAGACATTTTTGTGTTATTCTATGATCAGGGAATAACGACCAATCAAGGGGGTAATTTATGAAGGCACAGCTCGAAAAAATCGAAGATGTGGTAATAATTAATCTCAGTGGTCGGATAGAAATGGAATTCACCGACGTCTTTCGTGAAGCCTGTCTTAAAGACTTTCCAAGACGAGCCAACAAAATCATTTTCAACCTTAAAGATTTAAATTTTGTCGGTTCCAACGGAATCATGCCATTTGTCGACGCTCTGAGTGATCTTGCAAAAACAGAAAAAGCCCAAATGCGTTTCTGCCAAGTCAGTTCCGAATTCAAAAAAATCTTCGCCGCAAGCCCCCTATCAGCCATCCAAATTTTCGACCAACAAGACCAAGCGATTCTCTCTCTCAGAGCCCTCGATTTCATCGAAAGCGTTTAAGTTTCTTTTAAAAATTCTCATTGTGTTGGTTTAATAAGGGTCTGACAAGCGTGACGCGCTCGACCCCGAAGGGGTCGATGTCAGCTAAGCACGAGCTGTCCCTTATTAAACCAACACAATGAGAATTTTTAAAAGTAACTTAAACGCTATTCTGAATGAACGATCAAGCTCCAGATTGAGAAATCGTCTTCAAGGGGTTGGTAATTTGTGAAAAGTTGCACGTCTTTGATGAGTTGATCTTTCATCAAAGATAAACCTTGCCCTTTGTTCAGTGATTCGCAGACACTTTGGAAGGTTTTTCTTAAGCCGAATTGGCGTTTTTCGGGGTCGGTGGCTTCGATAATTCCGTCGGAAAAACTCATGTAAAGACAATCATTTTTTAGTTTTTCTTCGTAGGTGTGAAATTTGGGTTTATGACTTGAACCTAGAGCATGGCTTGATTCAGGCAGGACTGTTGTAAAGTCACGCCAGTGTGTGGCTTTGACTATGCCTCGTAAATCAAGACGGTAAACGGCAGTGTGACCGGCCTGACAGACTCTGAGCATTTTACTTTTAAGATCAAACTCTGCGATTTGAAAAGTCATCCAGTATTTGTTTTTTGAAATTTCGTGAACACAACGATTAAGATCATTCATCCACTGTTCAAGATCCACTTTCTTTTGCCGCTCTAAAACCGAAACTGCGCCTCTCACGGCACCAGTCACCATTGCCGGGCCAAGTCCGTGACCGGTCACATCCCCGGCCCAAATCAAGACTCGATCGTCAGTGACTGTATAATGTAGAAAATCCCCACCACATTCGGCGGCGGCACGGTAAAAACAAGAGATCTCAATATTTTTATGACGAACATCATCGACCGGTAGCATGATGTTTTGAACTTGCTCTGCTGCAACCAGTTCTTTTTGTAATCGATCTTTTAGAAGGCTCACCTCTTTAAGTTCAGAGACGTCACGTCCAACAAGGGTAAAGAGCACAAGATCTTCGCTGGTGCGCTTAATGTTCCAACAAAAAAATGAGATCGAAAATTCTACAGTAGGCTGACTCTCAATTTTAAAAGAAATTTCGAGGTTATAGTTTTTACCTCTATTAGCTTTTGCTAAGTTCAACTGTGATAAAAATGAATTTTTATCATCTTGACTAAGGTATTCAAAAAAAAGTGGTGCCTGGGTCAATCCAATTTTTTTATTGATCAGACTTAAAAAATTTTCATTGGCTCTGAAAATATGACCCTCTTCATCCATAACGATGTAAATCCCCGGTAACCGATCAATGGACTTATCACTCTCTTTTTTGGATTTCTCTAGGATCAGTAATATTTCTTCTGTGGCTTGAAAGGATAATTTGCGATCTTGATCTTCAAATTTCATTTTGTGATGACCTTATTAATAGCACCCAGTAAAGCTTCTTTTTTATAGGGTTTAGTGATCCAAGCCTTAACACCTAAAGTTTTGCCTTTTTCTTTGAGTTCTTGGCTGGAATCGGTGGTGAGCATAAAAATCAATGTGGATTGTGATGAAAGTTTGCTATGGACTTGCTCAACCACTTGAATCCCAGTAGCTCCAGGCATATTCACATCAAGAATGATAAGGTCAAGATGACCAGCTTCTGTGATCTTTTTTATAGCATCAAGCCCATCTTCAGCTTGAAGCACTGTATGCCCAGCCTCTGTTAAGTCTTGCATCAACTGATGTCTAAAGGTGGTTGAATCGTCAGCCACTAAAATTTGGGCCATTTAGTCTCCCTTTTAAAAAAATTCAACATTTCCATCTTCATCTTCAAATTTAAAATTAATGTTTTTGGATTTGTCAAAAAGCTGGATAGAACTTGAAAAATAGAGTTTCATATCTTGACTCGTCATCATCCAGTAGGTGGTTAAATTATTAACTTGGTCTTTGGGGTTAAAAAAAAGTTCGTCATAGGCTCTTAATAAAATGGGCAAGCTGATCTCACATCGTAACCCCGATTTTTCAAGCAAACTTCTGATCTGACCAGCCGTCAGATTGGCCACTTCTTTAAAAAAATCACAAATGAGTTCCACTTCATTATCCACTTTATTTTTATAGATTTGATCAAGAAGTTTAAAGGATCGAGATGGATCAAAAAAAATCTTAAATGTTTGGTGAATCGATTCTCCGGAGATCAGAATAACAACCATGGAGTAATCAATAATATCAATCTCATCGAGTGATTTTAACTCGATCGAAAAACCCGTTTTACGAGAATAACTTTCAAGTCTTTTGAGTGAAACTTTCTGGGTCGCCTCGTCAATAGAATTCAGCAGCTGGACTTCTGTCATGGTTGTATAATCCTATAAGTCATTTTCAATTATGATATCAGTTCATCCAGTTAAGTTAAACATAATTTCTTAATAAGGACTTATTAGTTATAGCTTATTTGGATTCGAAGATTTCCTCTTTAAAACAAATCATGTTTTTATGATTCAATTTTTAAATTTTCATTTTTAGTTTTTTATGATCTTTTCATAAAACTCAGACACATTATTATTGATCCTAAAGCTAGACCTCGGTCGGTGTATTAATGAAATAAAAATGATTGTGTTTTATTAAATACTCACCCTTAAAATCCATTATTTATAAGACAATTAAATAAACTTAGAATAGCATATTGATTACAATATGATGAATGTGCTTCAAATTCTAAAAAATATTTTTTTGGGTGTTTTTACTATCGGCTGCAAAAAAGAGCATGGTGTAACTAGCAATAGAATCACTGTGTTTAGTAACGCCATGATGGTTTTTGGCATTATTATTTCTTTTGCCATTTACGGCCCTCTTGACCAATACGGAGTTCCTAAAAAATTAACTTATATCATTCCTGCGCTGGCTTCGGTTGCACCTTTGGTTGGAATATTTAATTATTTTGGTCACCTTTTTTGGGCCCGTGTTTTTGGTTTATTTTTATTAACAGCCAGTGGTTGGAATGCTGTTATTCTTTATGGTAAAAGTTTTAATGGTCACTATGTCTTCTTTGTGGCTATTATTTATAGCATTTTAGCTTTTTCAAAAAGTTCAATCTATACACGTGCTCTGCTTATTTTAATACCTTATGTTAACCTACCTATAGCTGATGTTTTGTCTCATAACCGAACTTTACCTCTTACCGGCTTTTCATCTTTTAACTTTCCAGTTTGGGTTTTACTCACAGATACATTTATGCTTCCGCTGTTTATCATTATCATGGTTGGCATCGAAAAATTCATGGCCGATCGCTATGAAAATCAACTGGAAGTCGCTCTGGATGTCATCAAAAGAGAGAAGCAAAAAATTCAGGTCATTTACGACAGTGTGGACTTAGGAATTCTAATGGTTGATTCAAACTTAAAAATCGAACCAGAATACTCGGCCCGAGTCCCTAAAATATTTTCTTCGAATGATATTGCAGGTCGCAACCTTATCGAATTTATCTTTTCAAAAAGCCAACTAGGCGCCGAAGAACAATCAATGATGAAAAGTTCTTTAATGAGCATACTCGGTGAAGATTCACTGAATTGGGATCTTAACTGTGATCACTTGGTCAAACAAGTTGAAGTCAAAATTGAAGACCGTATAACATACTTATCCCTCTCTTGGTCGCCAATTATTCATAAAGATACTGTAATCGCAATTGTTGTCGGAATAAAAGATATGACCGATGAAATCTTAGCCCAAAGAAAATTAGCCCATGATGAGCTCATGCAAACACGGGCTCAAGAAATTTTATCAAGCATTATTAAGGTCGGACTTCGTCAGACATCCCAATTTATTAAAGATCTCGGCGCATTATCTCAGAAGCTTAAAAACAATTTTCCTATAAAAGAACTTTTACAAGATCTGCATACTATCAAAGGTGAATCCAGGCTCTTAGGACTCACTGAACTTGCTACCCTCACCCACAACCTTGAAAGTGAATTGTCTGAAAATCCCAATGAGCGACTTCAAATGGGTACAAAGCAACTGACCACCTATATTGATCAGCTTGAAGAAGCGACAGCGCTGATGTTTAATAAAATGCAAAGTGACGAAACTTGGTCATTGTTCAGTTATATGGGACATTTACGCTCTAAGATTGAAAGACAGTTGAGCGAAAATAAGTCAGCTATTAAAGTCGCATCTCTCTGCCTTGATGATGCTGTTGGAGATTGGCCCGCTTCCCTTGAAAAGCCTCTTCAGACAATTCTTGTACATGCTTTTCAAAATTCGGTGGACCACGGTTATATTATACCCAATAAAAATGAAGATATAAAAATCAACCTCTCTGTGAATAAAGACCCAAAACATTATACTATTTCTGTGGAAGATTTTGGTCACGGCATCGATATGAAAAAAGTTGAAAGTAAATGGAAAAATCTTGATCCAAAGCTCAAGGCAATAGCACCCCAACCCATTGACCTTCTTTTTCTTGAACAACAATCAACGGCAGAAAAAATCACTCAAACCAGCGGCCGTGGTGTTGGCTTAAGTGCCATAAAATCAACAGTGAGCAAACTCAATGGAAGCTTAAAAATTGAAAACAAGCCCGAGAACTTTTCGGGCGTCGTCCTCACTGTACAAATTCCCCGGACATCAATCAGCCAATAATTTAAAAAAAATGACCTCTTTAGTTTTAAAAACTTGATCTCATCAAAGGACTCATTTCACTTGCAACACTCGATAAATTAAGCCAACCTTAATCTATGAAAGCTTTAAAGCAAAAACTCTCAAGCCTAGTAGGCTCTCCCCTTTTTTGGGGAGCTCTTCTGACTCTCGTCCTCTCCTATTTAACCCACTTTTATTACATCACCTACCGTGACCAACAACTTCTTGATCGTTACCCCACCATTGCCGAAATCGAAAGACTTCACAATCAAACCGTTGACTTTCGCATGAGACGACGTGGGCCAAGGCCAGGTACAAATGACGTTGCTATTTTAACGATCGATGAGAAGGCTATTCAAAAATACGGTCGCTGGCCTTGGCCCAGAAACTTGATTGCTGAAGTGATCGAAAAGCTTATGATCAATGGAACAAGCACCATTTCATTTGATATTATTTTTTCTGAAAAACAAGAGGACGTTTTAAAGTCTCTCGATCAACTTTCTGAAAAGATCAAACAAAAAGGACAGCCCAATTTTTCAGAATTTCAAAGCCTCATCGCTGAAGAAAAAAAAATAAATGATCACGATCAAAAATTAACCGAAGTCATCAAAAAGTACTCTGATCGCTTGATCCTTGGTGCCATCTATGATGAATTTGAATACAGACCCTTTCCCTACCAAGACTCCTGTTTTTTAAATATTGCTAAAGTGAAGAAGGTCTATGATTATTGGGATAAAGAATCTTATCTTATCGGAGTTCAAAACGCCCTTGAACTTTCTTTGCCCGAATCGTGGCACGAATTATTACTCTCTCACTTCAACAATCTAAGGATGAATATCAGCTATGAATGGCTGAACAATCATCCTGATCACCCTCTGACTCTGGGCTTAAAATCCCGTGGGCTCGATCCCAAAAAACACAACACTGTGGCTATGGTCACAGCCCTTGTCGATCGTGACAAAAAGCAATTCTTGATTCTTAACAAAAATCCAACGGACTTACGAGAACTGGAGAAACTTCTCTCAGTTAGTGATCGCGTTGATTGGTCTAACCAGATGGACCAAACACTTAAAGATTACTGTCTCAGATACCTGACCTCTAAAGATGAACTCGCAGATGCCTTTATAGCCAATTGGGAAGAGATCTCAAATGATTATGACAAATTTAAAGGTCTAACTTTTGAAGAAGCTAAGAACCTGATTAAAAATATAAGCCTAGAAAACCCCGTTCACCACGTAGACAACTGGCTTTTTAATCTAGAAAGCATTAAAGAAGTCACTGAACATACAGGGACTTTTAATGCCACTCAGGATAAAGACGGAAGCGTTAGACGGGCAAAACTTTTTGTTAGAAATGGCTCACTCTTTATTCCCAGTCTCGCTTTTAATACTTTTTGAGTACTCAATGAGTTTTATCCCACGGCCGAGCTGATTTCAAACCCTTACGAGAACCCTCCAGAGTCATCCATACTGACACAAGTCTTTCTGAAAGACTCAGAGGATCGACATGTACTGACAATACCGACGGATCACCGCGGACAAATTCCTATAAACTATGCAGGACCACAGAAAATGTTTTCTTACCTCAGTGCCAGCGAAGTTCTTGACGATAAAGATAACTACAATGTAGAAGAACTTGTTTTAAATAATAAGGGCGAATGGGTTGAAGTGACCTTGTCGATACCCAAAAAAGAATATTTAAAAAACAAAAGTTTTGTTTTTGGTGCAACCGCGACTGGCGTCTACGATTTACGAGTCACACCTTTTGAAGAAAATTATCCCGGAGTCGAAACCCACGCTAATTTACTCGACAACCTCATCCGTCAGGATTACCTGAAAACAAATCCAAAAGAAGAAGTGCTGATGCCGTTTTTTGTTTTAATTTTAGGGCTCATCTTTAGTCTTATCATCGCAAAATTGGGTGCTCTTGCTGGGTTAATAATCACAATGGTCAGTCTGATTTCAATTTACTGGATTGATTCTTTATTTATTTTTTCAAAAGGAACAGTGATCACTGTTCTTTTTCCATTTTTAACAATTACATTTCTTTATACTTTTTTGACTTTTTTCAAATACCTTACTGAAGAACGTAAGAAGCAACAACTTAAAGGAACCTTTCAAAAGTATGTTTCTCCAGAAATTGTGAATCAAATTCTGCGTGACCCCTCTAAGTTAGAACTGGGTGGGGTCAAACAAGAGATGACTGTTTTCTTTTCAGACGTGCGAGGTTTTACCACAATCTCTGAAAAGTTAGACCCCAAAGCCCTTTCTGATTTACTGAACCATTATTTAACACCTATGACAGAAATTATTTTTAAAAATTCCGGAACACTCGATAAATATATGGGTGATGCGATCATGGCTTTTTTTGGCGCACCCCTGCCTTCAGAAAAACATGCCGCCCAAGGCTGTCGAGCCGCCCTTATGCAGATCGAAAAACTTTTTGAACTGCAAAAAATCTATCAAGAACAGGGTTTACCAATGATTGATATTGGTATTGGTCTCAACACCGGAGAGATGAGTGTTGGAAATATGGGCTCACAAACTGTGCGCAACTATACGGTCATGGGAGACTCAGTCAATCTAGGCGCAAGACTTGAAGGTATCAACAAAGAGTATGGCACACGAATTATTATCAGCGAATTCACCGTCAACCATATCCGTAACGAGGGTTTCGTTTACCGAGAGATTGATTGGGTCAAAGTCAAAGGTAAAAATGAGCCCGTCAGAATATTTGAACTCATCGCAGAAGGGGAAGTCCCCAGCGATAAAGTCTCACATCTTAAAAACTTTCAGACCGGATTTGAGCTCTACCATCAACAACAGTGGGATAAGGCCATTGAAGCCTTTAATTTAGCCTTAAGCTTTGATGCGAGTGACAAAACAAGTCAACTCTATATAAAACGCTGCCAAGGATATATGAATGAACCTCCTGGTGAAGGTTGGGATGGCGTCTTTACGATGACCACCAAGTAATAGGGGTTTTTTTGCTGAATCGGCTGACTTATAGAATACTTTTTATAACCTTCCACTTGTATGGAACCCTGTGCTTTGCACAGAATACGACCACCATCATTGCCGATGCGGACATGATGGAAAAAGACTCCGTCAGCAAAACCATGCTTCTTAAAGGAAGTGTGAACGTTATATTTCAACAGCAACACTTACTTTGTGATGAAGCTTTTATTGATGAAAAATCCTCAACCATCACGGCCCGAGGTAATGTTATCCTAGAAAATGCTAGAACCACTGTTCGTGGCGAAAAATTAGTCTTTAACTACCAATCCAATAAAGGAAAAATCTTTAATGGTGTTGTGACAGCCGGACAGGTTCTTATCCAAGCTGAAGTCATCGACAAGATCGGCGAGGATGAGTACGTGGCTGATGATGCTTATTACACATCATGCCTAAGTTGCCCACCCTCGTGGGGATTTACCAGCTCAAAGATTAATGCCGAAATCGGAGGCTATGCCTATATTAATCGACCCTGGCTTTATCTTCTGCAGTTTCCTGTCCTGCCACTGCCCTATCTGATTGTTCCACTGAATTCAAAACGTCAAACTGGGTTTTTAGTCCCTCGCCCCAGTTCCAACGGTGAAGGGGGACTGGCCATTGAGCAGCCTTTTTTTTGGGCCATTGATCGCTCCCATGATGCCACCTTCTCTTTAATCAACTATGAAAAGCGTGGGGTTCAAGCCATGGCCAACTACAGATATATGCTCAACGAGACCAGTGGTGGCGAACTGAACACAGCCTATATGAAAGACCGTGTTTTTGGATTTCAAGATCGCTGGTTTTTAAATTATAAACATCTCTTTGATCTGCCTGATAACTACACCCAAAGAACAGAAATCGCACTCACCAGCGATCGTCGCTATCCGTTGGATTTTCCAGATCAGCTTCTCTATCTCGGTTCAGCAGCCCTGGATAACAGAAACTCGCTGACAAAAAATTACGATGAATCACTACTCACTATTGATAGCAGTTACTATGTGAGTCTCATAGAAAAAGATCTGGAACTTGATAATACCGACGGCCTCCATCGAATGCCTGAGATTAATTATAATTTGACCGATCAAAAAATTTCAGACGAGTATAATCTTTATTTTAATCTCGACATTCAATATCTTCATATTGCACGCCAAGGTCTTGGTTTTGAACATGCAAGGGCTGGAGCCACTGAATGTGTGGGTCAAAACACTGTTTGTTACGTTTCTCCATCTCCCAGTGGAGATTTTATTTACGGCCAACCTTACGGCGAACCACTCACCAATAATCAAGAATATGGCGATTTGATTCGAACGGGCCAAAGACTTGATCTTAAACCCACCATCCACGCCCCATTTTGGATTGGTTCTTACGTTGATGTGGATCCATCTATTGCACTTCGCTACACCCAATACTCTTTGGGTGTGGAGTCAGATCCCGCCCAAGGTTACAATGCTTACCCTTCAAGATTTTACACTCAACTCGGGGTCTCTAGTAAAAGTTATATCAGTCGAGTTTTTGATTGGAATGAAGAAAGTAAAATGAAACACACCATTGTTCCAGAAATCAATCTTCGTTACATCCCTAACATTCATCAAACAGATCATAATTTTTTTGGAACCCAAGAGCATCTCACCTACTTTCGTGAATTAGAACCTATCGACGACACCGATGCTGACTGGAGAAACGGCGGTCGTGGTGTCCAATTTGACGCCAATGACCGAGTCATCGGAACGCAAATTATGAACTTTGCCATTACTAACAAAATTCTGTCCCGAAATATAAAAGCCACCAAAGGTACAAGCCTCACAGAAAGTCCCTACCGCCAAAATCTTTATGTCAGAGTTTCACAAGCTTTGGATCTTAAAGAGGCTTCTTTAGGAGAGGACGGAAGACCTTGGCAAAATATTAATACCGATGCTGTACTGACCACCGGTCCCATTTCTCAAAGCCTTGGTACGCAATATTTTCCTTACCACAATCGCACCCGCGTTCACACGGGCACTCGCTACTCTTTTTTAGGCAAAAATTATTTACAACTCTCTTATATTAAAAGTTACGTGATCAATGCCACCCCACCGGTGAATGAAAATACTCGAAACGAGATTTTAGTTCTAGCGACAGGTCTTAATTTTAAATATCTCTATTTTTACGGAATGATGGAATACGATCTCAACCCTCGAGAAGAGCTCAGACAACAGGCTTTTAAACAATGGGCCGTCATCACCCGAATCACACCACCAGGTTCCTGTTGGTCGATCAACGGCTCAGTTTCGCAACGAATGGATAACCCCATTATCAATTACTCGATTAATATGGAATTTCTCTTTGGCGGATAAGTTATCTTTAGTTTTTTTATTTCTTTAGTTTTTAGATATTTTTCTATTCATTGACATAAATTAATATTTCAAAAAACTTCTATTTTAACCTGATCTGGTAATAACAACGTCTTCTAAGCTTGGCAGAAACATTATTATTTTAGTTAAGGCCATCCTGACACATCACTAATCTTTTTGTCTGGTCCATACCATAGGCATCTACTTTTGTTGAACTGGCGTTGATCACTCCTGCCACACGAACTGAGAAATTATAATTCCCAGGAGCGCTGTTAACAGACAAATTGGCGAGTGGTGGACAAACATCAAATGTGGGCGAAACACCAGCGGGGCCAGTTCGAGATCCAATAATCCCGACAGGTGCTTCTTGCCATATTTTAAACTCTGGGCAAAGTCCTGAACAATCACAATCAGCTTGTGTACTAAAACAGGCCGTATCATTAAAAGGCAATCCAATATCAAAAGCATTGGCGGCTCTTAAGCGATATCCAAGATTGCCATTGGGTTGAAAGCCAGTTTGCACAAAATTACCGGGATAATTACCATACTCTGCAAAAGTCGATTGTGCGGCAGCATAATAGGTTGATAACAAATGAAAGCCTTCTTTTTGACGAGATTTTGCGACAAATGAATTGTAAGTTGGAATGGCAATGATCACCATAATGGAGGTTATTGCTAAAACAACCATCATCTCCATGAGCGAAAAACCTAATGGTGAAACTACGGATTGAAAAATTTGAGTGAAAGAATATTTTTTAATTCCTCTGAAATATTTTTTTTTGTGATGTTGATCCATCGGCTCAGACTCCTGAGTTAAAATAAGTTTCATTGATTAATGATGACACAATTTTTTTAAAAATCAGAGCAATTTTCAAAAAGAACGTCTTTTGACTTCATTATTTAAACCCAGAGTCAAAATAAAGAGGGTTCTAGACCATTTTTATTCTCTTACCCCAAAATAAAGTGAGACATTTTTTTATTATTAACCCATTAGGACTTGATCCTCATCAAAGCCTGATCTTCAATAGAGTGTATTTTAAAAGGAGACCTTTCATGAAAAAATATGCTTTCTTAATCTTAGCTTTAAACCTTATCAGTTTTAACTCCCACGCTCTTATAGAATTAAGAGCCGGATACGGAATACAAACCCCTGCAGAGGATACTTACCAGGCACTCACTGTTGATTCTATGTCTGGTTTCAACTTAGACGCTATCATTAGCCCCCCACCTGTGCCTTTTGGTTTTGGCCTTCGCTATGAAAGTATGGGCTTTGACATGACTGCTTTAGGCGCAACTTTAGAATCCGATATGAAGAGACTGTCTTTAATCATCAATTACCGACTGATCGATCTTTTTGCTTATTTAGGTTTTATTGGTACCATCGGTTTTTCCAATGATGTGTCCATTGCTTCACCCGCCGGCAATCTAGAGTACGATGCTGACTTCACAACCTCAATCGGTGTTGAAGGTGGCGTTTCACTAGGGCTGATCTCAATTGGTGCCGAGCTTGGCTACATGATGGCTGATTTTGAAGCCAAAAACAGTGTCAACTCTGATCTGAATCTTGATGGCGTTTACGCCAAAGCCCTGGTTGGCGTTGGATTTTAAGTGAACAAAAAGTGACTCTAGGCCTTTGAATTAATTTTTTTCAAAGGCCTTTGATTTTAAAAAAGAGACAATCGAAAAATTATTAAATTCACATTTATTTTAAATTCTAAAGCTACAATTTTTTAAGTCTTAACCAAACTCTTTTCATCCTCAGCCTAAAAAATAATCAAACAAACCCCAACTTATGTCTTGGTTGCATTTATAAGCCAATTGTTTAAAAATAAATTATGTCACAAAGAATCACCATCTTACTTATCCTCCCCCTGCTCATTCTTTTTGAAGGTTCAAAGTCAGTAGCCGACCCCGGACGTGAATTTTTACTCAGTTGTACCTATGGAGTCCTCGCCGGAGCATTGGTCGGTGCCGCGACTCTGGCGGTTGAAGATAACCCCAGTGATAAAATGCACCGAGTGGCCCGTGGAGCTTCTTTAGGTCTTTATACAGGAATTCTACTGGGTCTTTATGTGGTTTACGTCGTTCCTTCACAGCTGGAGTCTGAACAGAAAAGACAGCTTGAAAATATGGAGACCATCGAACCCGACGATTACGGCTACCTTAAGTACCAGCCACCCAAGCTCACCGTATACCCCCTTTTTGAACAAAACCGCGTTACTGGTGCAGCCCTCAATTACAATGTGATTAATTTTTAATATTTTTGCTGTTTAAATCATCAATCAAAAAGAAATAAAAAAACCCAACTTAAAAAAGCTGGGTTGAGAACTCATTATCACTTTGGCTTTATGAATGATTAAAAATCATCGGGGTTAATACCGCCATCATCATCTCCAAGTCCATCATCGCTTCCGTCGTCTGTACTGTCGTCGGTTCCATCTGTGGTTCCACCATCATCCGTGGATCCGTCGTCATCACCACTGCCATCGTCAGTTTCACCGCCGCCATCTGTGGTACCGCCATCATCTATTCCGTCATCGCCAGGGGTGGGATTATCCACTCCATCACTTGGACTATCACCCACAGAATCACGATCGCCACCTTGGGATTGCATATTGCATCCGTAAACCTGATAGCCA
>CAYMBT010000013.1:0-24143 GCA_964388755.1 uncultured Pseudobdellovibrionaceae bacterium
CGATAGGTATGGATATGTTTTATAAAAATTGGGTCAGTGTTTTTGCTCTTCTGAGTGCGTTTTGTATTCAGATTGCTACCAACTTGCTCAATGACGCTATTGATTTTAAAAAAGGGGCTGATTCCGAAAAACGTGTTGGCCCACAGAGAGTCACCCAAAGGGGCCTGATCTCTGAAAAATGGGTTTTTTTGATGGGTTTCTTTTTTATTTTTTTAGCCATCTGTTTTGGAGTTCCCCTTGTGCTTCGTGGAGGGCTACCTATTATTGCATTGGGAGTGGTGTCTGTCTTTTTAGCTTATAGTTATACAGGTGGACCATTTCCCCTGGCTTATTTAGGGCTGGGTGATCTTTTTGTGATTTTATTTTTTGGTGTTTTTGCAGTGGTGGGTACGGGTTATCTTCATGCTCTCGCTGTAACACCCCCCATGATTGTTTGTGGTTTTCAAGTTGGTTTTTTGTCCACTGTTCTTATTGCGATCAATAATCTTCGCGACAGTGAAACCGATAGGCCTGCTCAAAAATTCACTTTAGCCGTTCGTTTTGGCGACTCTTTTGTCAAAGCTGAAATTGCATTATTGATTGTTCTAACCTATGCCCTTAATTTTTATTATCTTATCTTTTACAGCAAGCTTTATGTGTTACTGACTTTTTTTCTTCTGCCCTTGGCAGGGTTAATTATATTTTTAACCTACAACAATCAGAATAAAGCAAAACTCAATTCTGTCTTAGGGCTTTCAGCACTTCATCAACTGCTGTTCTCGGTTTTTTTAAGCCTTGGTTTTATCCTATGAAAAAAGTTTGGCTCTCGCCCTATAGCCTTCATTTTAAAAATTCATCTCGTAAGCGTCGTGGTTTTTTACTTAAGGTCTCTACCAATGAGTTTGAAACAGGCTATGCTGACATCTTTCCTTGGCCCGAATTTGGTGACCCAGATGTGGATCAAATTAAAGAACTGATAAAAAATAATCAAACAACACCCTTACTTTTGAAAAGCTTTGAAATGGCCCAAAGGGACGGCGAAGCCAGGCGTGATCAGTATAGTTTGCTGGATGGACTTAAAATAAAAAATCATTTTTTAGTGGCTGACCTGAATTCTTTTGATCACCTCTCAAAACCTCTGAGTGACACTTTTCTAAGGGCCCAAGATCAGGGATTTAATCGTTTTAAAATTAAAGTTTGTGGGAACAGCTGGTCTGAGGAGTACAAGATGATCTCGGACTCATTAACCAAATTAAATTCCAATTCGCTTTTACGCTTGGATTGTAATCTTAAAGCGCCCAGTGATTTTTTTTCTCAGATTGGCTTTTGGAATTCTTGTATTGAATTTGTTGAAGATCCGTTTGTTGACCATAAGCTTTGGCCCCATGATCAGATTCTAGCCTATGATCATCCCCCTTTTAGTTTTGATTCAGTCCGTACCGATTGGCAAATTATAAAACCAGCCTATCAAAACCGGGAACAAATCAAAGCCCAAAATATAATCTTTACCAGTTCACTGGATCATCCCGTGGGTATGGCCCATGCTTTTTACGAGGCTTACCAATTTTGTAAGCCTCTGCACGATTATGGTCTTATGTCCCATAATACCTATGAGCCCAATGAATTCTATACTTCCGTGATTCAAGAGGGACCATGGCTCAGCTTTGAAGGTGGCTTTGGTATTGGTTTTCAAAAACAACTTGAAAATCAAGACTGGGAGTTGATTTAAATGATCAGTCATGATTTTTGGCAAAAAAAAGAAACAAAGCTTTTTTTAAATCCACGGATTTCATCAGAAGAAAAAGCAATGATCGAAAAAGCTGTTGATCTGCAAAATAAACAGTCAACACTTTGGCTCAGAAGTTCGGGCACTGAATCTTTGGGCCAGGGTCTAAAATTGGTCGCCATCGAATTTGATACTTTTTTAGCAGCCGCCCAATCTGTGAATCAATTTTATCAAATCTCTTCTCAAGATATTTGGCTTAACCCGCTACCCATATTTCATGTGGGGGGACTTTCAATTTCAGCTCGTTGCTTTTTAGCCCATGCTCAACAGGTGATTTTAGAAAAATGGGATCCTATAGATTTTTATACAAAACTCAAAAGCCATCAAGGCACTGTCACATCTCTGGTGCCGACCCAACTTTTTGACCTAGTGAAGCTTAATTTAAAATCACCAGAGTGTTTAAGATTGGTGATTGTAGGTGGTGGGGCCATAGACCCCATAATCTTTAATGAATCTAAAAAGTTAGGTTGGCCGATCTCTCCCAGTTACGGGATGACAGAAACTTCGGCCCTGATAGCTGGGATGCCGCTTGATAAAATTCATCAAAATCAGGAGCCCCAACTCAAATTACTTTCCCATGTGTCTTTAAAAAAAATGGGGGATAGGGTGGCTGTTGATGGTAAGGCCCTCTTTTCTGGGTATTTATGGGTTTCAAGCCATAACAAACCTATTTGGCAAGAGCGTCCCGAGCCCTTTATAATTGATGATCGAATTGAGATTGATTCGGGTTTTATTAAAGTTTTAGGTCGAGAATCCGAGCTTGTTAAAATTCTTGGTGAAACGGTGAACCTTAATTCTTTAAAAGATAAAATTAAGCCTAAAATAGCTGCTGACATATTTATAAAAGCCCAAAGCGAGCCACGAAGAGGCTTTGACCTATATCTGTTTGTTGAAGGTGAAGGTCAGTGTGATCTTGAGAGTCTTAATCAAGGACTTATGCCTTTTGAAAAAATAAAAGCGATCATTTACCTGGATCAATTTCCGCGCACTGAGCTTGGTAAAATTAAATCTTCAGAATTAAAAATCAAGAGTTGAAGATTTTTTAATCACACCGTTATTTTTGTGGGTCAGATTAATACCAAAAATAATTTGGTTATTTTGTAATCGATAAGTCTTTAATGCGGGTGTGATTGATTTTTCTTTGTGTCCCAGTTGCGGGTCAAGATCGATGATCACACATCGAGTGCATTTTTTAACAGATTCAAACTCAACGCCATCGATACTAAAATCTTTCCATGATTCTTCATGGCTCGCTGGACAGTTTTCGATAACGATATTGGCGCGAAATCGATCAGCACTGACCTCGTCACCCCATTTTTCACCGAGTTCATCAATAGTGGCTTGGTTGATCAAAAGAAAAGGATAACCATCGGGAAAGCGAAGTGGTGCTTGTGGTCCATGGCGCCCCGAAGTTGTTCTTTCTGGGGTTTTAAGACTTCTCACTAATTTCATTTTTTTGCCAAAAAGGTCAGAGAACCATTGATCAAAGACTGTGCTTAAGTGATGGGCGTTTGTTGGTTGATCAAAAATTTTGACTTCAATTTTTGGTTGATCAGAATGCTCCAATGGAATTTTTAGATCGGGATAACTTTTAAAGAGAGGTTGTGGAAAATGGGGATTGGTGAAAAAGAGGGGATCAACCTTCAGTTCAAGGAATCCATTTTTGAGAGATGGCTTAATCATCACCAATCGTCGTTCAGTTCTTTGGGTGATAAAGCGATTTTTATCATCGATCAGCATCCACTCTCGATCATAAACAGGGCCATAGCCATCAATAGGCATTTCACTGACCTCTATGCCTTGTGCTGATTTGAGCGGATAAATTTTAAGAGTCTTAACTATTGCTGACATTTTAATAAGTCCTCTAACAAAACAATATCACTTCAACGACGAGGTTGAAATAGTGATGCACACTAATATACAATCGAAACTCATTTGAGCGGGAGCAAAAACAATGCTGTTGAAATTAGCGATTATTCATATGGATATGGTTATTGAAACTCTTGAACTTGAAGAGGGCGAATATAGCCTAGGACGTTCAAGCAAGAACAATATCGTGGTGCAGCATTTCTCTCTGGACACCGAGCATGGCAAGATATTTTTTGAAGATGGTCAGTGGTTCTACGAAGATTTTGAAAATCAAAGAACTCGAATTATCAATAACGCCGAAGTCATTGCACTGAGCGATCAGATCTCCATCGCCACTTTAGAGTTCGTTGAATCTGGACGAGTGAAGCTCACTCAGTTCTCGGCCAAAAAAAATCTTCATAAAGCAAAACTGAATAAGCGTCTCATGATGGTCTCAGCCTTTGTGGCCTTTCTCATTGTGACGACTGTTGGTGGCTATCAAATATTTCGTCATAATGCTTCACCAGTTTCAGAAAATCAGTTGCTGAAAAGTGTGCGTACAAAAATTGTAGAATTTGAAATGAAAAAAGACGAACAGGCCATCGAAGGACTTAAAAAGTTTGCTGGCCTTAACGACTCTGATTTTAAAGACAGCAGTGGATTTTGCACCGGCTTTCTGGTGGGGCCTAATATTGTTTTAACAGCGGCCCATTGTCTTTTTGGTTATATGGTGATCGATGTTAATAATGATTTTTATTTAAAGACCTCAGATGGAAATCAGCACCAAATCAAAGAGGTTCTTGGATTTGATGTCAAAAGAGACTTTCTTTATTTGAGAATGGAGGGGATGGAATCCTATGGCCATCTCAATTTTGCCGAAAATTATCAGATCCAACAAAAAGTCTACACCGTGGGTAACGTTCACGGCGAGGGTATAGCGATCAGAGATGGTATTATCTCAAGTGAATCCTCGGATCCCGATTATCCGGATGTTCAGTTTTTGCGTTACAGTGCTGGTACCAGTCCTGGCAATAGTGGTGGGCCGCTGCTTGATGCAAAAGGTGATGTGGTGGCTCTTGTTTTTGCCTCGACATCGTCTGAGAACTTTAACTTGGGAACTCCCACTAAAGACCTTAAGGCCGCCTATGAACTTTATGTCGATGGCAGTGCTGAAAAAAAGAATATCCAATTAGAAATGAAAAGGGTTCTTAATTTTAAGCCTGCTATTATGCTGCAGGCCTTATCGTTACCTTATCTTCCACAGTTTGATGAGTATCCAGAGATCTCAAGAAAATTTAATGACATATCTATTGATGTCGAAGTCCCTGTGGATTTCTCTGGGATCGATAAAGTCGTTTTAGAGCCCATTAATAAAACAGTAATTGAAACTTTTTATGAAGTGCAAAATATTTTAAAGAAAAATAAAGAAGTGGTTTTGGATTGGAACTCTTTTGTAGGTGAAAAAACTCCGGCGATCCTACCGTCACAATTTGACGTCAGCCAAAGTCAATTTGTTAAAATCAATGATCGTTATTACCCCTTTCTTGCAGGTCTTATTGATAGTCCATCAAAATCAGACTTTAAAAAATACAAAGATCGTCTTGAAAAAGAGGGGATGTTTGATTTTCAATCTTATGGTTACAACATAGAAATCAGTGATAAAAAAATTGATCTACTGGACACTGATATTTTTTATAAGCCCAAAGATTCAAGTGGCAACAAACAGCGACTGCAAAATCTTTCTTATGGGGCCCCCTATTCACAACTTCTTGTCCATGGCCCCGATGATCCCAGAACTCCAGGATTTTTTGGCCTCAAGCTTTTTATTAAAAATTATTTGGCAGAAAGTGGAGTTATCGCTAATTCAATGTCACGATTTGTGCGTCCTCAATCGGTGAAAGATTTTACTATTAAAGAAATTGAAATAAAAAATGAGGATATTGAAACAACAGAAGTCAAAGACCGTTTGGGTCGCTCTTGGCGCCGCAGTCGATACAAGTTTTTAGAGTCTATGAATATCATCACCTACTGTACAGATCTTCCAGAGGGTTATTACTGTGTCGGCCGAATGTTTAATCTTTATAATAATTTTTTGCTGACGATTATAGAAAATAACTTTAGAAAATTTATACTTTCTCATTTGCTGATTAATCCCTATTTTTGGGAGAAACAGTCCATTGTTGATTTTATTTCTAAAAACAAAGCCAAAGACATGAAGATGATGGATGGGGTCGATCTTAAAGTAAAAGACAATCGACTTTTTGGATCTTTGAGCGGCTTTCCGGTGAGCTTTGATGTGCCCTCTGATAAAATCGAGAGCATCCGTCTGCAAACCGGCCTTGTTGGTAACACTGAAAAATCAGATTGGTCAGGCTTTGGTATTGATTGGGTACAAAGGGAAAAGGATAAAGATCTGGTGTGCGGAGTGGGTGTTGAGGTGTTTGAATCTCAATCCAATTTCATTCTTAATTTTTTACGAGAGCGTAAGGCCCAAGAAAAAATGAGAAAGATAAAAGGTGAGGACCCCAAACCACTACCAGGAATTTGGTACAGACCCTTTCGTGGATTTAAAACACCTTTTCAGCTTTATGGTTACTGTGCTCCCTTAGAAGAAGATCCAAGAATCTCGGGTCACTATTTTGTGGATTTTAAAAGTGCGAAGCCTCTTAAGTATAACTATAAAGTTCCGACACAAGGTGAATCACAATAATGGGCATTGCAAAAAATCTACTCGTTACAAATGTAAATATACTGGGATTTATCGTACAAGCTTTTGCCAATTCTATAACAAACAGAAACGACCCGCTTAAAAAGCGTCAACGGGCTCTGGAGCTCACTGCCGAAAAAGCAAAAGTGATCATGAAGGCCTTTAATATAGAAGTTAAGGTCAATTACTCTTCACCCGATTTGTTTCATAAAAACTATTTTATGGTTTGTAATCATATGTCCTATGTCGACATTCTGGTCTTAAGTTCTATACAACCCGCCGTCTTTGTGACCTCTGTCGAAATGGAGAAAACATTTTTTTTAGGCGATTTAGCAAAACTGGGTGGAAGTTTTTTTGTTGATCGCATCAACCGAAGAAAAATGAAAAACGAAGTCGAGTCCCTTGTAAAGCTTCTTGCTGATCGATTTAATGTTTTCATCTTTCCCGAAGGGACAAGCACCAACGGACTTGAAATACTCCCGTTTAAAAAATCATTATTTAGAGTTCCCCATCAAACCGGCTACCCCATTTTACCCATTTGCCTAAAATATAAAACCATTGATGGCGAGCCTTTTAATGAAAAAAATTGCGACCGTATCAGCTGGCATGGCGACATGGGTTTTGCTCAGCACTTTATCGCTCTTCATAAAGTCAAAGAGATCGTGGTCGAAGTGGATTATTTGACTCCCATAGACTCAACCCAATTTTCAGACCATGCTGAACTGGCTGAAAAAGCGTACCAGCAAATCAAACAAAGATATTTAGGACTCTCTTAATAGGGGTCACTCGCTCTAGTGTCTTGGGTTTAAAAACCACAAGGCTCGTATTTTTAAAAAGTCACCCGGTAATTTATAATTTCTCAAGTATTTTCAGTATTTTAAGATCGGTGACCAGAATGCAGCGTCCCTAGTCATTAATACCAACAGAGCTTATTTTTCTTATAAATCAATCTGTAAAATATAAAGAGGAGTCAACGATGAAAAGACTTTGGTTAAGTCTGTTAATGGCATTGAGTACGATGTTATTTTCTTGTGCAACAACAAAAAAAAGTACCGAAATTCCTGAACGTAGAGAATTTCCGGTGAATGCTAATGTCAATGCCTGCGATAATTATTTTGAACACGCCTGTGGTGGAGCCATTGAGGCTTTTCAACTTCGCGAAGATCGTTCAAGGCATATTTTTTCGTTTGATGATTCTTCAGAAAGATTACTTAATGCTAAAAAAGACTATTTAAAATCGCTGCTCGATTCGGCACAGTTTAACGAAAAAAGTCGTCAGCTTCATGCCTACTACGCCTCTTGTATGGATCAATCGGCTCGAAAAGTAGAAGAGGTTGAAGTTTTAAAGCAGACTGTGAGTGAGTTGAATGCTTTAAAAACCAAAAAAGATTTTGCGGCTTATTTAAGCCAAAAAGCTCTTAAAGGTGGATCAGCCCATGTGCAATTTTTTAATATTGAAAACTTAGATAACAGTAATATCTATGACTTTATGATCATGCCAAGTCTTATGGCCTCTATGCCTGATCGTAGTTACTATAAAAATGAAGAGCTGATGAAAGAGTTTAAAGCCATTGCCACTGATTTTTTTAAAATCTCTGGCCTTGAAAATCCTGAACAACGGGCCCAGTGGGTGTCAGAGTTTGAGACTGACTATATTAATAACTACCCAACACCGGCTGAGCGCCGTGGGATTTGGACCAATCGTCAATTTGCCACCAAAGCTCAACTCCTCGGTTTTAAGAATCTTGAGCTCTCTGCGATTTTAACCAAAGTGCCTTCGCGTATTAAAATCAGAAACCCCATGGGTGAAGTTTTTGTATTTCTTAATAAATCATTTGATCGCTACAGTTTGGATCAACTGAAAAGTGCTTATTTATTTCAATCAATGAATTCTCAACTGGACGAAGCATACCCCGAGCACTTTAAAAAAGTTTTTGCTTTTCGCTTTAAGTTTTTAGGTGGATCTCCTGAAAGATCACCTATTGATGAGCGTTGTACACAAGATACAATGGCCAAATTTACTAAAGAGATTGATTCTCAACTTTTTGATCAGTTCTTTCCTAACTTTCCAGAGGCTAAGTTTGTATCTTTGCTTGAAAAAGTAAGGTCTTCGATCATCGAAGGTCTTAATAAAAATACTTGGCTCAGCCCACAATCCAAAAAGAATGCCATTAAAAAAGTCCAAAAAGCTCAATTTCAAGTTGTTAAACCTAAAACTGAGAAGGAATGGGATTTTAATCCGGTAGGAAATTATAATCCGAAAGAGTACATTCAAAACTCACGTCTTTTATCGCAATTGATGACAACCCGAGAGTTTACTCGTTTGCCCCAAAAAGTGGACAAAGATAAATGGTATATGGGGCCACTGACTGTGAATGCTTACTATGACCCAACAGCCAACAAATTTGTTATGCCTGCTGGGATTTTGCAGTATCCATTCTATGATCCAAACCTTCCTGACTGGGTTAATCTTGGTGCTGTAGGGGCTGTTGTTGGCCATGAATTGGGTCACGGTGTTGATGATCAAGGTTCAAAGTATGATGAGAACGGTAAAGTTCGTCAGTGGATGACCACAAAAGACGTTGAAAACTTTCAAAAGCGTGGTGAAAAATTGGTGTCCCAATTTCAGGCTGCCGGACATGATGGAAAGCTGACTCTGGGTGAAAACATTGGAGATCTTGTGGGCGTTACTTTTGCTTTAAATGCCGCTAAAAAAATTATGCCTCTTGATCCCATTGCTCGTGAAGCTGCTAAAAAGAATTTCTTTTTACAATATGCCAGAGCCTGGTGCGGAGTCATGCGACCTAAAATGGTTGAAATGCGCCTCAAAACCGACCCCCATGCTCTCGTTTGGGCTCGTGTGAACGAGCAAGTAAAACATCAAGCTGATTTCGCTGAGGTTTATAAGTGCAAAGCTGGGGATAAACTTTATTTACCAGAATCCGAAAGAGTGACTATTTGGTAAATTAATTATTCAAGCCACTGACCATAAATTAAAAAGCCTGTACTTGCCTAGGTACAGGCTTTTTTTATTTAAATGAAAAGCCATCAGCCTAATGATTAAAATCTTCAAATGAGCCATCTGAAGACTAGTCGTAGAGTTGCAAGACAAAGACCGACATCAATCCTAAATTGTAGGGTTAATAACAGAGATGGGAATCTGGATCAGTTGTTTATGATTTGATTAATCAATCACACTTAATCAATAGGTTTGTTCTTGAGAAGGTTTGCCCATCGGTCCCACTGACCTCATTGCTGGTGTTAATAATTTTATAGGTTCCACCACAATTTTCTTGTGCTTGTTGGTAACATTTCTCAATTTCAGTGCAAGAGGTGAGAATATGGGGAGTGCCATCAGGACCAGTGATTGTTTTTGTAGTTACACAACTCACTGATGTAAATGCTAAAAAGAGAGAAGATAAAAGCCAGTGAATTCTCATGAGGGTCTCCTTAAATAAGTTATTTAAGCCATAAAAAAACTTAAATAAAATTTCTTATAACCACAAGAATAAATTTAAAAGTAAAGAAAAAGCAAATTTATAAAAGTGAAAGGGCAGAATTTCTAACACTACTGACCGGTATTTTATCCATACAGTTGAAGTGTTTGCAGGCTTGCTTAAGGCATTCAAAGTGGGCCGGGCATTGGACGGGCGGGGAAAAAGTTTGGGTGTTGGCTCCCTTGGGACCCCAGCGCTTATCTTGATGAACGCGGATGGGGGAAAAAATACCTAAAGAAGGCGCCCCCAGCGAAGCACTTAAGTGAAGCACTCCTGTGCTGGGGGCAATGTTGGCTTTGGCATTTTTTAGAAGTTTCAACAACTGATAACCCCCGAGTTGCTTATCCAACCAAATCACTCGGGTGTTATTTTTTAATTTCGCTTTTAAGGGGATTAAATAAACATCATCACTTTGTGTACCGGTCACAACCACCAGAGCCTGTTCAGTGAGGCCTTTAATGAGTTCAGCATATTTTTCTGTTGACCAATTGAGGGCTGAGCCGCCCATGCCAGGGTGAACAACAAAATAATTTTTTGAAAAGTCAAAAGGGAGATCAAGATCATCTTTGCTCTTTAAAACAAGGGGCTTCCAAGCTTGTGGCTGAGATCTTAAACTCAAAGTGTGTTCGGTGAGTAGGTAGTTATAATCCAACTCATGATGTTCACACTGACTTCGTTTTTGTCGAAGACCTTTATTGAGAAATAAATAAGAGTGCCATTGAGACAAAACGCCACCCCGAAGAGGCACGCGGTTCAGCCAAAGGCAAAAGGAAACCCACCAAGG
The DNA here is from genome assembly GCA_964388755.1 of uncultured Pseudobdellovibrionaceae bacterium. Taxonomy (GTDB): domain Bacteria; phylum Bdellovibrionota; class Bdellovibrionia; order Bdellovibrionales; family JAGQZY01; genus JAGQZY01. The sequence continues at coordinate 10,602 of CAYMBT010000013.1, forward strand.
AGCATGGTAAACAATAGCGGCATCTGGTTTTAACTTTTTAACGAGCTTATAAAATAAAAAAATATTTTTAAAACTGCTCTCTTTAGAGAAGGTTTTAAACTCTCTTTTTGGACTTGAAGACTCGGCCACAAAATCAAGCCCCGTGGGAATGATCCACGTGACTTCATAGGACGGGGTGAGCAGTTGATCACAGGGTAACGTCAAAACAAGGTCACCCAGTCGATCCAGTCGAATAAGAAGAGCGTTTTTTTTCATGGTTTAATACTTTCGAATCAATCCAACCACAATTCCACGGATGTCCACTTCAGAGGCTTTGAGCCAAAAAGATTTCATATCAGAATTAGCGGGGCGAAGTTCAATTTCTCCGCTCTTTTTAGAGCGATAGATTCTTTTAACTGTGGCCTCGTGTTTAACGACAGCCACGACGATGTCACCGTCGTGGGCGAATTCTTGTCTTTGCACTAAAATAGTATCGCCATCATGGATTCCATCTTCAATCATAGAGTTACCGTGCACTTGAAGAGCATAGGTGAGTTCGGGTTTTTTAAGTAAAGAGACTGGTATATCTATATATTCATCATGCTTTAAGTGTTCGATGGGTGCACCGGCGGCCACCATCCCCATCAGTGGAACAGTAATATTAGGTGTGAGTCGCGTTTGAATTTCGCGCAGGTTATTGGGCACAGACATGGCCGTTTGCACCACTTGAATGGCTCTTTTTTGATTACCGCCCGGTGTTTTGATGTAGTTTTTATTTTCAAGCTGCTTAAGATAGTTTTGGACAGAGTTATTAGAAGCAAAACCAAAATTCTCTTTGATCTCTACAAAGCTTGGGGAATAACCATTCTCTTCGATATAACTTTCGATAAATTCGAGAACACTTTTTTCTTTTGGTGTGAGTGGTTGTATTTGGCTCATTCCTGTCATCTTGACCCCCGTAATGTCTTCTTTTTGAAGAGATTAAATATGTGTAAGTATAATGTAAGTTATATGGCTATTTAATGTAAGTCAAACGACACAAAGTCTAGATTTTTAACCTTTTTAGACGTGTCATTTTTGAGAACGATTGTTCTGTTGGGGTATGAAGTGCCCCTTGAATCAGCAAGGGGCAATGATAGAGAAATATGAGCTTATTATTTTTTTCTGATAGCAAGACGGACGTTGCCGATGGGGGCATCAACACCGGGTCTTTCTTGATATTGAACGATAAGAGGTAAAAAAGTGGAATTGATTTTTCCGGTGGGTTGTTGGTTTTTCCATTCGCCCAGTAAAATATCAATTTTATTCAGCCGCCTGATCTCATCGATATCATCAAGAACATTTCCCTCAAAATAAGTTTGAGTGAAAAGATCATGATAACCTTCTTTCATGATGCCAATATGTAAATGAGCCGTCCGTTTAAAATGAGGTTGGTTGGGATCAAGGGGATAATACTTAGGCTTTATGGTTTTAAATCGAAAAAAACCATCATTATCAGTTTGTACAACCCCTCGATATTGAAAATCGGGATCTAAAAGTCTCTCAGGCTTAGGATGACCATTGATATTAGGATCTTCAGAGTGATTGTAGTGACCATTATCATCGGCTTGCCACAAAAAGACCTTTGCATTTGAAACAGGCAAACAGTTCTCATCAACAATTTGACCAACAAGATAAAGACTTTGTCCATTCGCCGTTGCAGTTGACCCTTCAATAACCGTTAAGTCAGCATCGCTATCATCAGTTTTAATAAAGGGCCACCCCTCTACCGGCTCCCGAAATGGAAAATCATCCGGAATAAAAGGTCCCTTAGTCTGCCGTGGTGACAAATCACAAATAGCCCCCAAACTCGGCCGAACCATAACCAATGCTCCCCCCGCCATTGCCGTTTTCAAAAAAACTCTCCGTTGATTCATACTCTATCTCCCTCAATCCAATGATCGCTAAATTGTTAACTACAGACGCAAGACTTTTGTAATCTCAAATCTCCGCCCACAACCCTTATAACGAAAAACCCACCCATAAGTATAACTAGCATTCAATTATATATTTCATAGGCATTAACCTATACACAAAGCCCTAACAATTAAAACCGATCATTGCAGTCTGATAAAAAATAGAAAAATTCAGTTGATATAAAAAACCAAAAACAATGTTAAATGATCGATAGAAGACTTTTTAAATTTTTTGGAATTCAACTGACAAAAAATAAACAATCTACTCCCGAATCTTTAATCATATCAAACTTCAACCCTATTAAAATTAAACTCCTCTACCGAATCTTTACCTATCATCAAAACCACAATCTTAAATTTAAAAAAATTAAAAGACTTGTGCGGAATTTTTGAAGCTTCAAGAGGAACTTTTATTTTTAGGATTTTTTTCTTTGGGGGGCGGCTTGAATAGATCTCCTTCAAGCGGATGCGTTTTCGCCCGCAGGGCGAAATGAAGGTTAGGGCCACGGCATGCTTTAGCTGTACAGCTAAAGCATGTGGCCGTCAGGAGCCGGGGTCTATTCAAGCCGCCCCCCAAAGAAAAAAATCCTAAAAATAAAATGAATCAAAGAGCTATGGTAATGTTCATAAGATTATCGTCAGAATTTCTATCGATAAGAATATTCAAAGGATCAATGCCAGCTTTGAGCGGCTCACTTTGAACTTCAATTTTAATGATATTTTCACCCGACTTGATCAGGTGTTTTTTAAGATAAATAAACTTGTCATCTTTCCCCTGCACTCCAATATCCATTTCTTGTGAGAAAGGGGTTTCGGTTTCTTTGCCATCTTTGTCAGAGACAAGTTTTGTGGACTGAACTTTAAGTTCTACAGTGTAAGTGTCGTCTGATTTCTTTGTGGCCGTGGCTGTGAGAGGACGATTTTCAAAAAGTACTATTTTCTCGAGCATGTCTTCTATGAGACCTAATTGATCAGGTTTTGCTTTTTGTTTTAATATTTCAATGAATGAAAGGCTTGTGGGATAGGGCGGGCGACGTGTGCCATATTTATTAAGGGTTTCTTGAATGGCTTGGTTAACTATGTCTTCTCCCAAATAATCTTTAAGAGCGTAGAATACAAGACTCGCTTTTTGGTAATGGATATAACCTTGGGCTTCGGTCAGGTAAATAGGGTTTTCAAATTCGGCTTCTTGGCTTCGGCCCATAAGGTAGCGATCAAGCTCATATTTTAAGAACTTTTTCATTTTCTCTCGGCCAAACTCTTTCTCCATGACCATGAGGGCTGAGTACTGAGAAAAGGATTCAGACAACATCTCTGAGCCCTGAACGTTGGCACCAATCAATTGATGGGCCCACCACTGATGGGCCATTTCGTGGGAGGTGATATAAAAAGGATAATCAATATCTTTTGGGTTTGAATCATCCACTTTAGCAATAAAACCTATGCCTTCTGAAAAGGGGATAGTGTTTGGAAAAGCCTGTGCAAAAGTCGCATACCTTGGAAACTCGATAATACGAAACTGTTTGTGTTGGTAAGGGCCAAAGTTTTTCGTAAAATAATCCAAGGATTTTTTTGTACCCTTGATCATTCGCTCAAGATTGTACTCGTGTCCTTTGTGGTGATAGATTTCAATTTTCACATCATTCCACTGATCTTGCACAACCTCGTAGCGCGCCGATAGAAAAGCATAAAAGTTAAGAATCTTTTGATCCATCTTGTAGTGAAAATATTTTCTATTATTCTCTGTCCACTCTTTGAGTAGATAGCCGGGAGCAATGGCGATTTGATCAGTGGATGTACTCACGATGGTTTCAAAATCAATCCAGGTGGTACTTCGGCCAATATAATTAAATTCTTTTTGAGTGGCATCATCTATGGATGGTTTTCTAGGCTTTGGTTTCAAGCCAAACTTTTCTCTGGTTTTGCGTTGCGAGAGCTCTCTTCCGGGTTGGTAGCCCATATTGGGAAAGTAATCAAAATTATTAAAAAAAGTTCCGTTGTAATGGATATTACCAATATTGGGTCCATTTGAAATGGTGGACTCATCGATGTCGACCGAGTATTCAGCGCTGAATTCTTCACCGGGCTGAAGTGGGGTTTCAAGTTTATAGATCACCAGATCAAAATCTTTATCCTCAGTCTGAGTTGTAGATAAAGAAAGCTCAAAAGAATTTTTATGTTCGGGAAAATGAATCATAAATTCGGTTATAGGGGTGTTTTGATTGTTTTTGTATTTAAGTTTCAGTTGAGATTTAACCTGTAATTTCTCTGGAAAAATATCAACGTTAGCAAATACAGAAATAAGATCTGGTTGATTCAGATTCTCAAATTTTTTATAAGTATTTTCGTACTTAAAAGAAAGCTTTTCTTGATCTTTTTGGGTGACATACTGGTTTATAATATTGGTCTGATAAAAAAGATAAGATCCTAAAGAGACGAAGCTTAAGAAAAAAACAACAAAAGCGATCTTGATCGGCGTGGTTAATTGGTTCATGCCAAAACGAACCATGGATTTAAAGTTAAGAGTACTCGTGCCCCGTTGCCAAAACAGATAACTTAAAAGAAACAAAATTGCTGATAAAGAAAGCCAATAAAAATTATAAAGATGAAAAATTTTAAAAAGATGACCAAAGCCATTCATGTCCGAATAGCTGACATTAGGCCCAGCACCAAAGGTATAAAGAAAATGTTCAAAACCTAAAGACGAGGCAAAAGAGATGATCAAATAGTAAATGATGGTGAGCCCATGACCCAAGTATTTGTTTCGAGCCACAATCTGTAAAAAAAACACCAAAGTTAAAATATTCACATAATTGGGGAATTCGATCAGATAAAGCCTGATCAAGTACTGTGAGATTTCGAAATTAAAATAACCATAGGCCATTTGTGTTAAAATACCGGTGATAAGAACCGTGGTGAGAAGAATCAAGGTGACCAAAATCATGTTAAAATATTTAGCCGCAAGAAGTGCAGAGTTAGGAATGGGTAGAGCATCAATGATCTGATTGATCTTGAGGTCCCTGTCGCGCCAAATGGTTTCACCCGTATAAAGAGTAATAATGATCAACATAAATAACGAAAAAGTTCCGCCCATAAAGCCAAGAACATTATAGGTCACAGGGTAGGTGTTGGTGCCAAACATCTTACCCACTTGCGCACCCACAACAAACATATAACCAATACCAGCGAGTACGATAACGATAAAATAGATACTTTTGACGGTTTGAAAAAAATCAAAAGCCAATTGTTTTTTAAAGATTGAAAACCAAGGTCGTGAAGCGAGATTCAGTGGGGGTAGGTTTTTAAGAAGAGAAGATTTCTCAGGGGTCGCTGTGGATAAGTTTGTTTTCTTTTTTGATTTTTTGGGCTCAATTGAAAAATTATAAAGTGTAAAAAGAAGTGAAAGGCTACCGAGGCCAAGCCATAAAAGTCTATTCCAAAGATAATAACTTTCAAAGACTAGGGCTTGGGTATTTTGTTGATGAACACTCCAGTAACGAATGGTTTGACCGATAGCTGTTAATCCTAAAGGATCAAGAAGGGTGGCGAGAGTTTTGTTTTCGATGTCTGAGAGCATCTGGCCTGAGGAAAGCCAAAGAATCACAAGAACTGTGGCGCCCACATAAATAGGAGCCATTTTTTTTGTGATTGAGCCCATCATAAAAAAGAGTGAACCAAAAATAAGAATATTGGTCAGGCCAACTGTAAAGATCGGTAAAAGGTAGCCAGATAAAGATTGAGGTCCAAGCATGGATGGTAAAATAACTGGCAAAGAACTGGCCACAAAAATTCCCAGCGGAATGCTTGAAATAATAAATAGCATAAAAATTGTGGCGCCCAGAAAGCGGCCTAAAATAAAGTTTTTAAGGCGAAGGGGTGTAGAGAAAACAATCTGATCGATATTATTTATAAAGTCTTTACAAATGGCCTGTCCAAAAACCGGTGCAATAATGAAAAGATTAAAGACAGATAAAAAGGCCACAAAGTAGGCCACCGTGAGCGGTGAATTCACTAAAGCTCGGCTTGAGGTTCCAAAACTGACAGAAACGCCTGAGAATGCGCCACCAGAAGCTAAAGCCATAAGGAGTGCTAAAGAAAAGAACATTAAAAAATAAAGGTAACTTGAGATTGATCGATAACGTATTTTAAGTTCAATCAGTGTGTGAGAGAGAATTTCTTTAATCATTGTGTGTAACCCTTAATGTGGGTGAAGTAGAAATCTTCGAGACTGGGTTCAGCAGGGGTAAATCCGTCAACCGGTGTATCAGAATAAACTTTAACAATCACAAGGCCTGCTGAAAATCGAGTGTTAATGACTTTTAAAGTTTTGCTGAGTTCAGGCACAGATTTTTTATCAACAGTGATTGACCAAACTTTACCTTTAATTTCATTGATCGCCTTTTCAGGTGTGGTTTGCACAAGAACCTTGCCTTGGTTAATAATGGCAAAGTTTTGACAAAGATCAGCCACATCGCTCACAATATGAGTCGACAAAATAACGGTCACATCATGACCAATTTCGCTGAGGATATTATAAAAACGAAGACGCTCTTCTGGATCAAGACCAGCAGTGGGTTCGTCAACGATAAGAATTTGGGGTTCAGCGATCAGAGCCTGTGCGATTCCAAAGCGCTGCTTCATGCCGCCAGAGTATGTATTAACAGCATTATCTTTATGGGCGGTCAAATTGGTGAGTTCAATAAAATGAAGAACGCGCTCTTTTCTAATTTTAGGGTCACTGATTCCTTTGAGTGTGGCCAGATAATCAAGCAGGTCCACAGCTGATATTTTTGGGTAAACTCCGAACTCTTGTGGCAGGTAACCTAAAGATTTTCTAAGGGTTTCTTTTTCTTTAAGAACATCAAGAGAGTTAAATTCAATAAGGCCAGAGTCGGGGTCTTGTAAGGTAGCAATGGTTCTCATTAATGAGGATTTGCCGGCACCGTTAGGGCCAAGTAACCCAAACATTCCTTTGGGTATTTCGAGGTTAATATCTTGTAAAGCTTTAACACCATTGTCGTAGGTTTTACTGATGTTTTTGATACTGAGGCCCATTTTGACTCCTAAAGAAAAATAAAAAGAGTCTAGTCTTTGCCGTAGATTTTAGCACTTATCAAGGCTATTTTGAGTTCATTCCATGCATTACAAATCTTACAACCGTCTTTCTGGATGATGTTCTCTCGTTGAGCCCATTAAAGTCTTTATTGATTATTTATACTTTCATTCAGCCGACTTTAAAATTCACAAAAAAAATGAACTGTATCGTTTGCAAAACTTGCTCAACGGTTGATTGATGCAGGGTTCGGTCGATGTTTAGATCGGACAGTAATGAAGAACTTTTGTTTTCCATTGAAGCTTCACATGGGGGTTAGGTGAATAGATTTTACTCATTGGATCTTCGAGATGGGTGCCAAAGACTTGTGGCCACTGATTTTGGAGTTGGCAAAAGGGTTTGAAAAAAGCTTCAGAGATTTGTGGGCTTTGGCTTATAATTTCTGCCGTGACCCAATGGGAAAAGGCGCTATTGATTTCGTCCTGTTGAATTTTGGGACTGCGATAAAAACTCCAATCGCAAAAAGGATGGGCTTTTAACTTTTGGACTTGTTCGGCATTTAAACGTTGGGATTTTAAAAGATGATCGATGTGAGAATCATTTCTAGGTTGAGCTAAAACACTTTTGTTTTCTCTGAGACATTTTAAAACAGTTAAAAAAGGATTCTCACCCCAGTTGAGAAGACTCCACTGACAGGGATCAAAACTTTGACTGATTTGATAAATCATCAATGCCAGTAAAGCGGCATCATCATTTTTAAAATCATCGATCATGGGCCCAACAGAAATACTTTGGGAGTCGTGATCATAATCCAGTGTTAAATCAAGATAAGCTAAGGGATGGTTTTGAAATCGAGAACCTTTCAGTTGGTCGATAAAAAGAATTTTAATGTTTTTCAGTCGATCCACGATTTTTGATCTTGTCACTTCATCAATATGAGAAAGGGTCGCTAAATAGGTTTCAATTTTTTCACGGGCTAAAATCAAGGTGTTTTGTAATTTTTTTTGGGTTTCAGCTGTGATTGTTTGTTCGCGCAGCTCTTTAAAAAGAGATTCTACAGTTTGGTTCACTGGCGGATGGGGTGTGGGGAATTTTCTTAAAATAAACTGATCAAAATAGTATTTTCGCCATTCTTTGGCGATCTCATCTTCTTTAGATAAAGTCAGTTTTTTTTGCTCTAGCCAAGAAAGAAGAACAGGGCTTTTACTTTTTGTCAGTTGACCTAAAACCCGATCCGCCTGTTGAGCGATGTGCACAAGGTTAACAGCTTGATCCAGCCGTGAACTGATTTTCTGACTCATGCTTTGCTGAGAGGAATGATTTTCACAAAGATTGCTGGCCCATAATGTTGAAACCAGTAAAAAGAAAATCAATTGGATGGGGTTCCTGGAGTGTCGGTGGCAAGAACCAAAAGGTTAGAGCGATCGTTTTTAAAATTAAGGCTTTTACTTTTCTCGCCCACTTCAGAAATTGAGAGGATAGAATAAATAGAGAGATGAAGGGTTTTCACATTTTCAAACTCTAGTTTTTTTGCCTCTTCTTCGGGGTTAACCAAAAGGCCAGAGGCCTCAAAAATAAAATCAGAAATGGCCACAAAACTTAAACCCAAAGTGGAGTCAGTGATTTTAGCGGCCTTGATCGATACGGACCTGCCATCTTTGGGATCTCGATAGTGAACTTGATAACAATTCTTATTGTTGCTTTTTTTGGCCATAGTTTTAGTGAAGGTAAAGGTTTCCATGACGGGAAAGGTGTTTAAGCTTTTCGTCACGTAGTCGGGGGTTCATGGCGTCTTCAAACTCCACAAAGTATTCTAACAAACCTTCTTTGGCGTTTCGTATGGCATGGTAAATGTCTTCGTTATAACCCACGGTTTGGATTTCACCTTCGGGCTGATAGGCGGTGAGTTCGGCCTCAAAGCCTTTCTTGAGCTGGGTCAATTTAATTTGAAGAGCTGATTTTTCAACCAGGTGGGGAGTGAGGTCTACCATTTGCTGCTGAATATAAGCTGCAATTTCTTTTTCGTCTATTTTTGTGCTGTTTGAATCGATGCGAATCATAATCACCTCTTAAGCTTCATTATGGGTCTGAATTCAGCACTGTCAATGCGGATATTTGTTGTGTATTTACGGTGACTTAAGCTTGGGCTCACAGAGCTTCCGATTTTTGACGACTTTCGGATTTAAAGACAGCCTTTAAAATCCAATGAGAAGGCTTTTGTTGATTCTAGTTCATCAAAGTTTTTATGGGCTTAGGCTAAAAAAAAGATGGGTTGGTGTTTTTTGAGTGTGACATGACAGAAACCCAAAAAAGAATCAATATGGACTTTAACCATTGAGAGCGAATAGAGTTTAAAATCATCTCAGGTTAATAAGATTTTAAAATCATTCTAAAATAGGTTTAAAAAGAGGAAACAAAGCTTATGGATTTAGAAAAGCTTAAACTTGAGGCAAGCTGGAAGAATTATCTTGGGTCTGAATTTCTTAAGCCTAAAATGAAAGCCCTTTCTGAGTTTTTAAAAAGCGAATCAAAAAGCGGCAAAGACATTTATCCATCAGCCCAAGAGTTTTTTTTAGCTTTTAATTCCACACCCTATGATCAAGTCAAAGTTGTTATTTTGGGTCAAGACCCCTATCACGGCCCAGGCCAAGCCCACGGACTTTGTTTTTCTGTGAAACCCAATGTTGCCACCCCTCCATCACTTGTGAATATTTATAAAGAACTTAAAAGTGATCTAGGTATTGTAAACTCGGGTCATGGATATCTTCAGTCGTGGGCTGATCAAGGGGTTCTTCTTTTGAACAGCGTGATGAGTGTTGAAGCGGGATTGGCTGCATCCCATCGCAATCGAGGTTGGGAAGATTTTACCGATCGCGTGATTGAGGTGATCAATAACAAAGAACATCCCGTGGTTTTTTTACTGTGGGGCAGTTATGCCCAAAAAAAAGCAGCTTTTGTGGATCGAGAAAAGCACTTGGTGCTTGAAGCTCCTCACCCCTCACCCTTATCGGCTCACCGCGGATTTTTAGGCTGTAAGCACTTCTCTAAGGCCAATGAATTTCTGAAGCGCCATAAAATGGCTCCCATTGATTGGCAGCTGCCTGAGCTTGATCAGGTTATTAAAAAAAATCAGTTAGACCTTGTCGAACAAAAGCAATTTGAACTTGTCGATCAAACTCAAAAGAAAAAAAAAGTGGGGTCTGTAAAAGCAAAGGAGAGTCGTGCTCAATTTTGACAACTTTAAAAGTCAGGTGATCATTAGAAATCAAATGCCGTTTCATCGGCTTGACCCTGAACTGCATTTTTTAATCTACGATCTAGCTTTAGAGAAAACTGACACCCCTGATTTTGAAATTTTGAAATTCATAAAATCCTTTCCCCATCGTTTGGGCATGAAAAGTGGCGAGGGGCTTAAGAATTTTTACGATTTCCCAAGAAATCTAGAAAAGATTCTTGAAAATTGGCCACAGCCCATTTCACGCTCCCATAGTTTAGTGGTCCTTGGCGGAGGATCTTTAGGGGACTTTGGTGGTTTTGTAGCTTCAATCCTCAAACGCGGGATTGGTCTTATACATATTCCAACCACTTGGATTTCAGCCATGGATTCAGCCCATGGTGGTAAAAACGCCTTAAACCTTTCTGGGGTTAAAAATCAGTTGGGAACATTTTATCCGGCTCAAAAAGTTTTTATCATTAAAGAGATTCTTGAAAACACCCCCATAGAGCTGAAAGAACAATCCTATGGTGAGTTGATTAAGATGGCTCTGATCGGCGAGTCGCAATTTTTTAAAGAGATCATGCAAGAAAGACGATCGGCCCAGGATTTTATGTGGCGATTTTTAAAGTTTTCCATCGAAGATAAATATCAAGTTATTTTACAAGACCCTTATGAGACCAAAAAAATTCGCCAGGTTCTTAATTTTGGTCACACCCTGGGCCACGCTTTCGAGAGTCACTTTAGCTGGAGCCACGGTGATAGTGTGATGCAGGGACTTTTTTTCGCCTTAGAGTGGAGTCGTTACCGAGGGGATCTGTCGCAAAACCTATTTGAACAAATCATGACAACCATTTCACAAAAATTTAATCGTATTCCGGCACAGCAGCTCAGCTGGTACAGAAAGCCAAAGGCTAAAGTCATAGCTCAATTGATTGGTGCAGATAAAAAAGTGAATGCACAGGGCGAAGTTCTTTTTGTCTTTCTTAAGTCCATTGGAAAAGCGGATCTTAAAAATGTTTTGGTTGAAGATCTTATATCAGAGGCAAAGAGGCAGAGTTGGGTGAAGTAGCCGACTTTTTTTATCAGGGCCCCATTTCGGCCTCAAAATCACTGATGAATCGGGCTTTGATTATTCAGTCTTTTTATCCCGATCTCAAGATCATTGGAGAATCTCGGTGTCAGGATGTTTTAGCTCTTAAGAATGCCCTTCTACTTTTTAAAAGTTCACAACCCAATCCCATTTTTGACTGTGGAGCTGCCGGGACAGTTTTAAGATTTTTGCTCACTCGTCTTTCTCGCGAGAGGGGTGAGTTTGTTTTAACCGGGGACGAAAGACTTTTTAATCGCCCCCATCATCCCCTTTTAAAAGCCTTAGAGCAGCTAGGGGTTCAGTGTTTTTTAGAAAACAAAAATGAGCTTAAAATCGTTTCGACAGGCTGGAACGTTCCATCTCAGATCGATCTTGACCTTTCGGTCTCAAGCCAATTTATTTCAAGCCTTTTGCTCAGCGCATGGAATTTGCCAGAGAAATTGGTGATTCATGTTGGAGATCAAAAAAACTCTTTAGCTTATCTAGAAATGACAATCGCTTTTCTTAGAAATCTTGGAATGGAGATTCAGGTTGAAGACGAAAAACTGATAGTCCCCCAAGATCAAAAACTCAAAAGCAAATGGATCCAAGTTGAGCCTGACATGAGTTCGGCGTTTGCCGTCGCTGCGTTTGCGGCTTTTAAGGGTGAACTCATACTAGAAAATTTTCCTAAAGAGTCTTTGCAACCTGATTTTGTGTTTATCGATCTTCTTCAGAAAATGGGGGTTAGCCTTGATGATTGTGAAGATAATAAACTTAAAATTAAATCGGCCTCACAACTTAAGCCCATTGATTTTAATTTTTCAAATCAGCCGGATCTCTTTCCGGTTTTGGCTATTTTACTTTCGCGAGCTGAAGGGACATCCACTCTAACAGGTCTTAAACTGCTTAATTTTAAAGAATCAAAAAGGCTCGATAATATTCAAGAGCTCTTAAGTGCTCTGGGCATTGAAAATGCCAGAACCCATGACAAGCTTATGGTTCGGGGGAAAAAGAATCACGTCTATCCCAATTTTATTTCTTTTGATCCAGATCATGATCATCGTATGGCTATGGCTGCGGCTCTGGCTAAATACCAAGGAGCTCCGATTGAGATTCAAAGCCCCAATGTTGTTGAAAAAAGTTTTCCTGAATTTTGGGAGATCATAGGTCATGCTTAAACTGATTTTAGTGGGCCATCGCGGGGTTGGTAAAAGTCGTTTTTTAAAACAACTTCAAAACCAAAACCCATCCCTTCTTTTTTTTAGTCTCGATCGCTGGGTCGAAGAGTCCTTAGAAATGCCCATTGAAACTATTTTTAAAGAAAAAGGCGAAGCTTTTTTTAGAGAGCAAGAGATCAAAGTTCTTAATGAAATCGTAACAACTTATAAAGACCAATCTCTGGTGATCGACACAGGGGCTGGCTTTAGCGGCGAAATCCCTAAGGGCTTTGAAGTTTTGTGGCTCAGAAGAGCCATCGACCTGTCCCAAGCCAAGTTTTTAAATCGTCCAAGCCTTGATGGAAATCTAGAAATATCCCAAGAGCGCTTTGAACAAAGAGAGATCAGATATAAAAAGTGGTCTCATTTTGAATTAGAATTACCAGAAGCTATGGATTTTGATGATAAAGGCATTCAAGAGTTTTTTGAAAGTTTTTATCTTGATCAAAAACAAATCCACTTTAAAAAGCCATGGATTGTCACAGTCCTTGACGCCCCAATGTGTTCATCCATTCAAAGATTAAATTCATTTACACCACTCAAACTTGAATGGCGTGATGATCTTATTGAGACCTCTGTTATAGAACAAGGGCTTAAACGATTTCCCGATTCTATTTTAAGCTTTCGCAGTCACTCTCTTTTTAAAGCTCACCAAAAATGGACCAACCAACACCCCCTTTGGGATTATCCTTTAGAGTGGGGATTTAATTCTGAGGCCCCCATACTTTCTTTGCATCAAAGAAAATCAAGTCTTAGTGACACGCTTTTATCTTTGCCAACGACGGATCAAATTATAAAACTCGCCATAGAAATAGAAAGTTTTGAAGAGCTCAGCCTTGCCCATCGCTGGTTTATGGAAAATCCTAGCAAAAGGGCTTTTTTACCTATTTCTAAAGATGGTCGGTGGTGCTGGTACCGTTTGCTGGCTTCAAAATTAAGCCCCATCAATTTTTTAAGATTTGGAGCAGGATCAAGCCCCGATCAACCCACATTTTTCGATAGTTTTTGCTTTCATCAAAATCATAAGAAGTTTGCAGCCATCTTGGGCG
>CAYMBT010000014.1:0-24100 GCA_964388755.1 uncultured Pseudobdellovibrionaceae bacterium
TGGTCATCACCGGTGACTCAAACAGAAACCAAAGAACAATTTTTGAGTTTTTAAGAACTCAATGCTTTAACCCTTAATAACCCAGTGCAGTTCATTGACCCCACCCCCTCTTGGTCAAACAAGAGGGGGATTTTTATTTTATCATTTTTAAAAAATTCGGCTAAATCTAGAAAACAGGAACTTTACACCTCTCATGGTCCGCACTGAACCAATTCAGACCATGAGCATCCACATTGGGAAATCTGTGAAAATAATATGATCTTTTTGTTAGAGGAGTATTTAAAGCCCGTATTAACTTTTTGGCTGTCATTAGATGATTTAAGTCTCTAAAATGTTTAAATAATAACTTTCCTTTTATTGTTGAAAGCTTTTTTTAGCTAAATAGAACGATCATTTTTTTTTAAAATATTTCTATAAATATCCAAAAAAAATACATCTCACTGAACCAAACATAGACAAAAGTTAAGACGAGGCGCGAAAAAATCGTTCTGTTTAGAAAGTTAGAACTCTCCTAACCGTTCTTATTTACAAGTTCAGACGATAAGCCCGGTAATAGGGTTTAGATTGAGAGGTGTTCAGTCAGTTTATTTTTTTCTCATTAACACTTATGGAGCATGTGATGGATATAAAAAAATCAATTCTTGGCCTGATCCCAAAAAATTCTGACCACTTGCCTGCCCTTAAACATGACAATTTTGAGGTGCGTTATTTTTCATCACTTTCTGATATTTTTAAAATTCTCTTGGACAGAGATATCGAGAACGTAGCTCTTCTGAACTCTGATTTGAATTCAGTTGAGCATAATTTTGATTACATACAAACCCTACTGGCTCAGAACAAATCTGTGCCTATGGCTTTGTTTTATAAAAAGGATATTAAAGAACAATTACACTAATTTTTAGTTCTAGTTTCATTGTTGATGTTGTCGCTTGAGTTGATTCAGTTATTTTTAGGACAGATGTCCCGATTGATAGTCGTAATTTATTTTTTTCGAACCTAGAACCCAAGGAGATGGATATAGCTGTCCATCTCCTTTTTTTATCTAAAAAGTCTTTGGGTACCATCATTTATCTATATGTGCTAACATGTCCAAATGCTTTATTTAATTAGCGTTATGCCCGGACTAAGCTTTACTTGCTTTTTGTTTCTTATTTTGATTAGCCTTTTTCAGTTCCAACTATACATTAAGACAGTCTATCAACGCTAAAAAGATCTCTCTCTGTTTTGTTTTTTTTCCTCAATTAACTCGGCCGCACCCTTTGTTGCTCATTCCAGGGGATTTTCTGGGGAGTTTGGCCATATCTATGTTCTCTTCTCAGTTCTGAGCCTTTGTATTTCAACGATTTTTTACCTAAAATCCATCAGCTATTTCATTACAGTACCTAAGTGGGTCTATAATTGGGTTTACAAGAGCAGTATCTTGGTTTGTGTTTTAGCTTTTTTGGCTATTCCAAGTTACTTTTTCCTTTCATATTACTTTTATTTTGATCATGGCAATTTAGTAGAAACAAATAATTATTTTGTGAACTCCTATACTGCTCGAATCGGGGCCACTCTCCCTCTCGGTATGACAATATTATCTTTATCGGGACTTATTAGCTCTCTTTTTGCATTTTATCTTCTTAGAATTGTTTTTAAATCCTCTCAAGATATATACTTTATAATAGGTTTGATATTAACCATAACTTCTTCAATTTTAGAAAATGCATTTTTACCATTTACCTTAAAGTTCTTTTTCCCAATTGTTTTTTTGTCTAACCTCTTTGAAGCTTTCCGCATGAATCATCTGATTCATAATGAGTATTGTCGAGAAGAAGCTCTTAAAGAAGTGAATAAAACCTCAGAAGAACCTGAAATTGAAAAATACCAAAATTCAAATCTCAATGAAGAGCGGCTTAAGATACTCGCTGATAAAATCACCACAATTTTTGAAAAAGAAAAGATCTATTTAAATCCCAATCTGAACTCAGAACAACTCTCCCGTGCTATTGCTATTCCTTCGTATCAGCTCTCCCAGGTTATTAATATTGGTCTTAACACCACGTTTTTTGACCTGCTTAGCTTTCACCGTATCCAAGAGGTTAAAAGGCGCCTATTAGCTCCTGAATTTGCTGATGAGACCATTATCAATATTGCCTACGAGTGTGGGTTTAATAGTAAATCTTCGTTTAACACGGCTTTTAAAAAATACACCAATATGACTCCGTCGGCTTACCGCTCTCAAATGACTGAAAACTCAAATCCTCTGAACAATTAAAAACAGACATTTTTACTATGGCCTTTTAACCCAATAACAGCTTTGGTTCTATTTTTTAAAGCCAGACTTTAATAGAATGTCTAATAAAATCAATCAATTTTCTATAATTGGGACAATTCAAAAAAAATAAATAGAAACACGCAACTTTTTTAAAAATTTACCGTTAAGTCATAAAGCAAAAATTTTTATAAGGAGCCACCATGCTACAAAAACTTCTATCCACTATGACCATCTTACTCACTCTTTTATTATCTCTTCCCGTTGATGCCAGGTCCCCACGAAACGAAAGAAGAGATAGCAACCAAAGTCAACGAATCGAAAAAGGTGTTAGCTCCGGTCAAATTAACAAGCGGGAAGCGGCACGACTAGAACGGGGTCAAAATCGTGTGGATAAAGCCCAAGAGCATGCCATGAGTGACGGAGACCTCAGCAAAAAAGAAAAAGTGGTGATTAACAAAATGCAAAACAAACAATCAAAAAGAATCTACCGACAATCCAATGATGGCAAAAAAGTCAGCGGAGAGTAAGATTTAATTTTATTATTTTTAGGCCCCCTATTGGGGGCTTTAAACTTTAATCGATTGAGTTTTTAAATTGACAGTTATTTGTGGCATCGCCTTGTGTTTCGTAAAAGTATTTTTGCGTCAGCAATGATGACGAACTTTGTTGTTCACTGATGAGACTCAGTTCATAGCCCATAGTTTCTTGTTCTCAAATAGAGATTTAGCTGATTGATAGACCTTTCATTATTTTGTGAAATCAGGGTTTTACTGATTTGTGTATTTGATTAAATATCAATGGATGACAAATAGGTAAAATAAAATTATTTCTATATCTTTCATAGGTGATTAATTATGGCTAAATATAGAATTTCTGATATTGAAAACTTTGTTTCTACCTGTGGGTCTCGCACCATCATCGAGGCTTCACGTCAGCTTGGCATCAGTCAACCTGCACTCTCTGAGAGTATTAAAAGGCTCGAGCAGGATTTAGGTTATGTGTTATTTTATCGCTCTCGCACCGGAATCCAACTGACCCCCAATGGAAAATCATTTTTAGATAAAGCCACCCATGTGATTGAAGCTTTAGCGGATTTGGATGAATCAAAAAATCAAAACCATTTTTTTTCACGTCAGACAATAACGATTGGCTGCCACTCTACAGTGGCACAATACAGTATGCCAAAAACCCTTAACTTTATTAGAAAAACGGCACCTGATTATAAAATTAAACTTGAGCACCAGCTCTCGCGCCATATTCAGATCGAAGTTCAAAGGGGTAATATAGATATTGGGGTTATTATTAATCCTGCCGAAGTCCCAGATCTGGTGATTAAAAAAATCGGCAAAGACGTGGTTAGTGTTTGGGCGGGTAAAAAAAATTTTGATAAAACCACAATAATTTGCAATCCCGCACTCATCCAGACCCAACACATTTTACGACAATGGAAGAACAAACCTTTTAAAATGATTGAGACCGACAGTCTCGAACTGATTGGCCGCCTCGTTCAAGCCGATTTAGGATATGGCATAATTCCTAGAAGAGCCGTCGAATTGTTGGGATTAAACCTCACCGAGGTCGATTCGCTACCCACTTATCAGGATCATATCAGTATCGTGCATCGACCAGAGTTTGGCTTAAACAGGTCAGAAAATTTAGTGCGTGAAGCGATCAAAGCCTCGCTATGAATATTTAGGTTTTAGAGCTTTTGCTAACATTGACCAGCTGATGACTGCTGACCTATCAATATAAGAAATAAAACATTTAAATAAATCATGGTTTAACTTTATTGGGGTGGCCAATCCAGTTTTATAGCTTTGTCGAGCAGCCTGTTAAGCCTTAATGCTTGCCTAAAATCCTTAATCACAGATTCTGAGAATTTTAATGATGAAAAATCCTTGATCGAAATTTCTTTGATCACCACAAAATTCTTAAGCTTTAACCAATGAATATCTTTATGGGTATCAGAAAAAACCTTTGGAACACGGGTAGATACATTATCCATAGAAAAACCTTTTTTAAAACGCGCCTTAAAATTGAGGTCCGAAAATAATTCGTGAAAGGGAGAAGCATCGATGTTTATAGCTTCTCGAATTAGGCGAAGTTGGTGAGAGGATGGTTGCCAAAGCCCACCAGCTAATAAGATCTTTGCTTCTTCGTTAGGAAAAAGTCCAAAAAAAAGATGGGGATTGCTTTCAAAGCGAGATTTTGAGGGACGACTGGCGATCATTGAAATCCAGTCTTTGTACTGATTTTGTCCACCCACCACTTTAAAGTTGGGACGTTTTATACGAGCCAACCCATAGGTCGGAAAATGATAATCAGGGGTATCGGATTTAAGGGCAGCTTTTATATTTTCTGCCAAACCCACAAAAGGTTTTCTAAGAACAGTCTCGTACTGTTCTCTATTTTTTTCAAGCCAGAGTGGGCTTTTTTGTCGCCCGGCTTTGACCAAAAAATCAAGGGTGGTTGCAGAGAATTTATTTTCTTGGGATGTTTTTTGAGTTTTACTTTTTGACTCTTTTGCTCTCCCTTTATCTTTACCTTCAAAGGTTTTAACTTTATTTTTATACTCTAACTTCTTCATCTTTTTTGTTGATGTTGCAGTTGTATGATTTTCTTTAATTTTGCCTTTTGGTTTTTTACTTTTCACTTTTTTGATCATCACTATCGTCTCTTCTGATTTTTTACTTTTCACTTTTTAGATCATCGCTATGGTCACTTATTTTAATCGACGATTTCCCCTATTTTTTGACATAGGCCTTCATTCTTGTCATCACAGTTTTAAATACTTTTTTTAAAAACTCTTAAATTTAAAAAACACTTTTTTAACGTGAAATAAATACTTATTTCAATTTTTTCGTGCTTATTCTTTTTTAAACTCATCTCAAAAAGTGAAATAAGCATTTATTTCAATTTTTGAGATGAAATAACAAAAATCACTAAGAACTAAAGAATTAATCTGAGAGGCCAACAGTTGACCATGATCTTGCCAAAATATCTTTAAATAAGGGCCTTTGGGCGGCTCCCCTAGCTCTCTTTAAGAATGAGGTGTAAGGTCAAGTTTATGTCTATTAAAAAAATTGTGATTGTCGGTGGTGGTTTTGGTGGATTAAGTGCGGCTCAGGCTCTTGCGACAAATCCCAACAACTACATCACACTGATTGATCGAAGAAATTTCCATCTGTTTCAGCCCCTTCTTTACCAGGTGGCCATGGCTGGCCTTAACCCCAGTGATATTGCCACACCTCTCAGAAGTCTGTTTCGCGATCAAAAAAACGTTCAAGTGGTGATGGCTGAAGTGGATCAACTGGATTTAGAACAAAATAAAATTCACTTTGACCAAGAATGGCTGAGTTATGATTATTTGATTCTCGCCTGTGGCGCCAAACATGCCTACTTTGGCCACGAAACATGGGAGGCCTTTGCTCCAGGGCTCAAAAACATCGAACAAGCTGTAGAGATCCGCCGCCGTATCCTTACGGCCTTTGAATTGGCCGAAAAGCAACAAAACTCAAAAGACCGTGAAAAGTATCTGACTTTTGTTGTGGTTGGTGGCGGTCCCACTGGCGTTGAACTGGCTGGAGCCATCGCCGAGATGGCTCAGAGAACATTACTTAAGGATTTTAAACAGGCCGATCTTTCAACAACAAAAGTCATGCTTGTTGAAGCTGGCTCAAGGGTCCTTTCTGCTTTTCCAGAGAAATTGTCTTTGATTGCTGAAAAAAATTTGAAAAGTCTTGGAGTGGATGTGTGCACCAACACTCGCGCCAGCGATCTCTCTTTAGAGGGTTTAAAACTGGGCGATCGCTTTATAAATACCAAGACCATCATTTGGGCCGCTGGAGTTTTACCCTCAAGCCTCACCGCACAGATTGATGGCGATAAAGATAAACTGGGTCGCGCCATGATCCGCACTGATTTAAGCTCTCCGATTTATAAAAACGTATTTATTATTGGCGATCAAGCCGCAGGCCTAGATAAAAATGGCAAGCCCTTACCAGGAATTGCCCCGGTCGCCATCCAACAAGGTAAGTTCTTAAAAAAAGTAATAGAGAGCGACGAAAAAGGACTACCCCGCCCTAGCTTTGAATATTTTGACAAAGGCATGATGGCCACCATTGGCCGAACAAAAGCTGTGGTGAGTACAGGTTCGTTACAGTTTTCTGGCCTCATCGCCTGGCTGATGTGGGTTTTTATCCATGTGGTGTATCTGATGAAATTCAAAAACCGTGTTTTTGTTTTACTCCAATGGAGCTGGTCATACTTTACCTTCGGACGAGGGGCTCGACTTATTGTCCATAAAAATTGGCGTTTTTACAGCGGTGAAAAAATTAAGATGGATTAGAAATTAATTGATTAACTATTAAAAGCTATAGCGAGCACCAATGACGGCCTGATGAATCCATGCAAAGTTATAAACTTCTTCGTTGTCAGCCCCACCTTCTATGGTTCGGTAACCCGCAAAGAAATAAAAAGGATCAACATTTCTCTCAAAAAAAATGGCGGCATCAATAGCCCGCCCCTGGGGAGCCGCAAGCCCATCGAAGTCCAAACGAAAGAGCCATTTTTTTGATAATTCATAGCGCGCTTGAAAATTAAGTAAGGGTACGAAACCAATATTTGATTTACTGCGAACAAGTCCATTTTGCTCTAAACGAACTTCGGCATCACGCACTTTGGCAGTAAAACCAAGAGCCAAATCCCAGCCGTTCACAGAATCAAAATGGTAAGCATAGGTTAAACGATAAGAATTAAATTTATAAAAAGCCGTTGTACCTACATTGGGGGCAAAACTTGTCCCAAAAAAATCAACAGCCTGATCAAACGAGCCATTCACCTTAATAGCAAGTGGAGCATACAGTGCGCGAAGTTCATGGCGTTTGTTCCAAGTATGACCGGCATAAATCCTATAACCCGCAAAAGGTCCCTTATCAAAATCCGCGATCGAAAATGGAGTTCCAGTATTACCCGGCACACGTTGATCATTTCGACTTTGCCAAAGCTGACTGCCTTCAACAATCAGATCAGTTTGACAAAAGCTTGCAGGAGCAGCGCCCATAAATAATACAAATAGAAAAGTTTTTAACATTGGATTGGCGGAATTTTTAACAAACATTAACTCTACAACATTAAACATAAAAAGCACGACCCTTGGCTTATGATTAAAAAACGATTTATAAGCCCAATTATATCTTAATTTTTAATCTTCTCAATGACCAATGGGTATCCTCAAATCATTCGCAGCGAATCAACAATCTATACCTTATACACAAAATTAAATCTCATTGATTGAGAACTTATGAGTTGTCGGAGCTTCTAATGCAGCTTTTTAAAAAGAAGGTGTCTTTAAAAAAAGAAATGAGACCTGTTAAATTCATATATGTGTATTTTTATTTCGGATATCAAGGCTCAAAGACTCATCTTCTTTCTCTATAAGAAGGCATGATCTTTGATCACTAATATGTAAAAGGGGGCAATAATGAAAACTTTTAGAACATTGGATTTAGCGGTGGAGTTTTATGAGAAAACTGAGGCGCTCGAAATTAAAGGACATTTGAGAGATCAACTGATTAGAGCTGCAGCCTCAATTCCATTAAATTTATCTGAGGGTAATGCAAAACCATCTACAAAAGAGAAAAAACGGTTTTATCAAACTGCATATGCTTCTATTCAAGAGTGCAAAACTATTTTTAAATTGTTGAAATTGGAAAATGAGATTGTTGATAGTGCTGATAAACTTGGGGCTTATACTTTTAAATTGTTGAAATCGGACTTGGAAGTGAATCAATTTCGGGATTCTTGAATTCTTTCCGGTACCCCGGAATACCTGTGCACCTGTATTCAGGGGTACCGGTATTATGAATGGCGTCCCCAACGGGAGTCGAACCCGTGTCTTATCCGTGAAAGGGATACATCCTAGGCCTCTAGACGATAGGGACGCATGAAAAAAAATGGTGACTCGCCATGGACTCGAACCATGGACCCTCTCCTTAAAAGGGAGATGCTCTACCAACTGAGCTAGCGAATCACAAAAGTTATTAGGTGGACAGTTTTCTGATTACGGAGGCTTAAAGTCAACCTCTTTTTAGAACAATTCATCGCTTATGTCAGAGAAAAAACGCTGGAAGATTCAGCACTTCTCACTGGAGTTTTCGTAAAGATATCAGTCTCATAGATAGTTTGCATTCGATCAGGGCCCACAGAGACCACAGGGATTTCGACGTTCACTTGAGACTGGATAAAATCAATGTAATCGCGGGCGGCCTTTGGTAAATCAGTCAGCTTTTGACATTGCGAGATATCTGACTTCCAGCCTTTAAGTTCTTTATAAACCGGTTTCACCAGATCAATGTCGTTACTGATAAAAGAAAAGTTTTCGACTTTTTTGCCTTTGACCTCGTAATGGGTACAAACTTGGATCTGATCAAGATGACTAAGGATATCAAGCTTGGTTAGGATCAATCGATCAATCCCACCCACACAAATGGCGTATCTTAAAGCCACAAGATCAAGCCAGCCACAACGTCGACGACGACCGGTGGTTGCACCAAACTCATGCCCTTCTCTTTGTAGAAGCTCACCAATTTCATTATTAAGCTCTGTCGGAAAGGGCCCCGTACCCACTCGGGTGCAGTAAGCCTTTGTGATCCCGTAAACACGATCAATAAGCAGTGGGCTTACACCAGAGCCTAAACAAGCGGCTGCAGAACCGGTTGAAGAACTTGTAACGAAGGGAAAGGTTCCGTGAAAGTTATCCAGCAAAACCCCTTGGGCTCCTTCAAATAAAACTTTTTTTCCAGAGCGAATCATGTTGGTCACTTCAAAAGCGACGTCAGCACAACGATAGGGTTTTAAAATCTCGGCCACTTCGACAAGATCAGAATACATTTTTTCTAACTCAACTGGTTTTTGGCCATAAAGTTTTTCAAGTAAAATATTTTTTTCTTCAAGACAGCGCGCAAGCTTTTCTTTGAAATTATCACAGTAAAGATCGCGAAATAATAATGCACGTCTCGAGGCACGATCTTCATAAGAGGGGCCAATGCCTCGACCTGTGGTACCGATTTTTGTGCCACTGGCCCAGGCTTCACGGGCTTGATCAATTTGTCGATGAAAAGGCAGCACTAAAAGTGCGCCGTCAGAAATTTGTAATTGCTCGGAGTCTTTAAGGTATCCTGTCTTTTTAAGGCTCTGGATCTCGCTCACAAGTTCATAAGGATCAAGAGTCACCCCGCTACCAATAATACAGCGAACATGGGAATGAAGAACACCTGAAGGGATAAGATGAAGAACGGTTTTTTTTCCGTCGACGATCAGTGTGTGTCCAGCATTGGCTCCACCTTGAAAGCGAACCACCGCATGACTTTGGTGGGCCATGACGTCGACTAATTTACCTTTACCTTCGTCCCCCCACTGGGAGCCGATCACAACTATTGAAGACACGCTAAGGATTTAACAAGACTCTTGTGATAAATACATCTTTTTACTGGATTTATTCGTTGTACCAAAGTGTGTCGGGCGGAAGCTCATCGGTCGCCGTAGCGCCCGATAGTAATGCAAAAGCTTTCTCCAGAGCCATGAGGCTTGAAGCCTTGATGGCCTCTTGAGTGGTGGCACCAATATGAGGTGTTAAAATCACGTTCTTAAGTTGCAAGAGTCTTGAATCCTTAGGAAGTGGCTCGCGATTAAACACATCAAGAGCCGCCGTAAAATGGGGGTATTTCATCAGTTGATCAATCAAATCAGCTTCGTTGATCACATCCCCACGGGACATATTGATCAAAGTGGCTTCGGGGTCCATCCAACTGATGGTCTCTTTTTTAATCATGTGGCGCGTTTTTTTTGTGCGCGGCACGTGGAGGCTGACAATTTGTGAGGTGCGCATTAATTCTTCATAACCCAGCATGGGTATGCCCTCTGGAGCATCCGTTAAATAAGGGTCATAACCTGAAACTTTAAGACCAATGGCTTTTGCAAGCCTTGCCACCTCTTGCCCCACCCGACCAAGTCCAATGATTCCTAAAGTCTGACCTCTCACAGAATGACCCATCAGCTCTTCTCTACGCCACACACCAGAGCGCACTTGATCCTGGGCGCGAGACCACTGTCTTCGAGTGGCCATGATCAGCAAAAGTGTTAATTCTGCCGCCGCCTCTTTTTGGGCCTCTGGTGTATGAAAGCAGCGAATACCTAACGATTTAGCTGCATCAAGATCAATATGATCAAAACCACTGGTGGCTGTAATTATGTATTTTAGATTTTTACATTTTTTTAAGAAATCAAGATCCACGTGGGTCGAACTTCTCAAGATCAAAACCTGGGCTTTCTCTAAGAGATCATTGTCTTGGGTCAGTGAATCCACTTTTAGAATCTCAGCCATTGAATTGATCTTCATTTTAGCAAGAACTGATGAATCAAAACGATTGGTGATAAGGATAAGTGGTTTTTGATGATCCATGGTCTTAAAATCCTTGTACTCAGTTAAGATTAAAAAAATGCTACAAGTGACTCTGAATGCTTTGAGCGGTTTTCAAAAGATCTTCTTTACTGATTTCACCCATGTGGCCAATCCGAATCACAAGATCAGCCAAATGATCTTGACCAGACATAATCACAAAACCATCATCGCCCACTTGTTTTTTTATTTTTTTAGCACTTAAGTCTGTCGGTATTTTTAAACAACTTAAAGACGGACTTGGAGTTTGGGGAAATAGTTCGAGCTTCAGTAAAGATCTAAAATATTTTGCTTTATCTTCTATCTCCTGCAAATGCTTTTTAAGGCCCTTTTTTTCGATAATTTCACTCAAGACCATTTCTAGAGCAATCACAAAATGGGTGGGCGTTGAATAACGGGTTGAGCCTTCGAGATTGGATTTTTTCTCGGCTGATAAATTAAAATAATATTTTGGCAAATCACTTTCAATAGACTGAGCTTTTTTTGATAAACTGATAAAAGCCATCCCTGTGGGAAGCATAAATGCTTTTTGTGAGCCAGCAATCATCACATCAATCCCCCACTCATCCATGGGTAAATCCACGGCTCCAAGAGCTGTGATCCCATCAACAATAGAGAGCACGTTGTACTTTTGGCAAAGCATAGAAAGTTCTTTTGTGGGTAGCAGTGCTCCGGTACTTGTTTCGCAAGCTTGAAAAGCAAGGGCATGAAACTTTTTACTCGCTAAAGCTGATTCGATTTTATTAAGATCAATATTTTCGCCCCAATTAAACTTTAAGGCTTCACTTTCAACATGATAGGCTTTAGCCATCTTGCCCCAGCGTTCTCCAAACTTTCCAGAGTCAATATAAGCCAGTCGACTGCTTGTGGTCAGAGTATTGACTAAGGCGGCTTCCATGGCACCCGTGCCGGTTGAAGAAATTAAAAAACAGTGTTCCTGGGTTTGAAATATTTTTTTAAGCAGACCAAAAGAGTTCATCAGGATTTCTGTAAACTCAGGTGTGCGATGGTGGCACTCGTAACTAGATAAAGAGTCTCTGACGTATTTTGGCAAAGGGACTGGCCCTGGAGTCATCAATTTTTTTTTCGCAAAATCATACTTTTTCATCATCGGGCCCTCAGATTAGTGTTCTTTCGTTCTATTTTCAATTTCTGTATTGAAAAAACAGGGTCTAAAGACTAACGTAGACACATGAAGTTATACCTGTGTCTCTTACCACTGCTTTGCCTTTCATGCGCCTACCAATTTGGCCACGGAAATCGCACCTTACCTGGCGGGCACAAAACAATTTTTGTAGAAATGTTTGAAAACCAATCTTCAGAAGTGGGGGCCGAAGCCGCATTTACCCAAGCCCTTAAAGAAGAACTTCAAAGATCAGGACTGCTTCTTGTGACCACTAAAGAGGCTGCCGAAGTGATTCTTGAAGGGGCCATTATCAGTGTTGAAAGTGCCAACAGTGGATCAGAACCAGGGTTTGTATCGATTAATAAAGAGACCAATTTACCTGAAACCTATTTGGCCTCTTACTTCACAAACTACTCTCTGAGAGTTTCTACTAACCTAAAATTAATTCGATCTCGGGATAAGCACGTGATTTGGCAAACCAATGTGCTTGGTAATAAAGCCTATCGTGGCTCATTGCTTAAAAAACAGGGTTTACGATCTTCAAATGTTCTTTACAATCAATCCAGAAGACAGCAGACTATGAAACTTGTGGCTCAAGACATGATGCAAGAAGCTTTTGACCGATTGACGGAGAGTTTTTAAAAATGGCGATCCAAAAAAGTTCACTCCTGGATCTTAAAAATTATATAACACTTAAAAAAGGCACCCTTCTTTATATCTCTGGAGAAGAAGAGTTTTTTATTGAAGAAGCCATACAGTTTATCAAAGCCCAAAAAATCAACGAGTCCTTAAAAGATTTTAACTTTGATCTTTTCTATGGCCGCGAGGCTGAAGCCAGTCGCATCTTTGATATTATCGAAACTCTACCTATGATGACCGACACTCGTTTGGTTATGGTTCGACGGGCCCAAGACCTTAAAGATCAGGACTGGAAGATTTTATCTCCAGCACTTCTTAAACCAGTTCCTTCAACTTTTGTGGTATTTATTGGCGATAAACCTGATAGTCGAAAATCATTCTTTAAAGACTATTTTAAGTCTGTGACCCATTTTCACTTTAGTAAACCTTATGATTCCGAATTTCCCAATTGGCTTAAATACATTTGCAAAAAGCAAAATCTAAATATTGAAGGCGATGCCATCCAACTGCTTTTACAAATCGTTGGTTCAAACCTTTTAGAACTTAAAAATGAAATCATTAAATTAGGTCAATTCATTGGTGATCGTAAAACCATAACGGCCAATGATGTGATGACTGTGGCCTCACGAATTAAATTACAAAATGTTTTTGATCTCACCGACGCCATTGGCAAAAGTGATCAGGCCCGTGCTCTTATGTGTTTAGCGGATCTTCTCGAAGATGGGCAAAATGAAGTCAGTATTCTTTCGATGGTCCATCGCCATATTCGCTTGCTCAGACAAACCCGAGTGGGCGAGCAGCAAGGCTTTTCAGGTCGAGAACTCTCGACTTTTGCCGGAGTCCCCCACTTTTTTTTGAAAGAGTATATGAATCAAGCTCGGCTTTGGAGCGAGCGTAAAATCGAGCGGACTTATAAAGTTCTTAACGAAACCGATCGAGCTTTAAAATCTTCGCCCGTCTCAAGCCATATCTGGCTTGAGAACTTTATTTTACAAACCTGCAGTCATTAATTTTGACAGCGAAAAAATCCCCAGCCAGCTGTACCCATTTGTCCAATAACATCTCCATTACCGTTGAGTAACACAATTAAAGAGATTCCAAGACCGTCCATCTGATTGGCATCAACACCAATATTGTAATAATCCATAGATTTTATTGTGCTCGGATCAAGCTGAGGAAAGAAATAGGGTAACATTTCAGCAATTTGATCGTCGTTAGGTGCATTTTTAGTCAACTTAACATCAGTGATGATCGTGGACTCAGTTTGGTTATTTAAAGAAGCCGCTATTCCATAAGGAGCTTTGCTATCATTATAAACCAACAAATTCCAAACTTGGCTTTCAAAAACAGGCTTTTCGTTATCATCCATACCGATTAAAAAATCGGCTTTCGGGCATGATGCCAAGGACTCAATGGTTGATCCGTAAGCCACAGTTTGAAAAATTAAAGCACTCAAAACCACAAGAATTAGACGTAATTTCATATTATTTCTCCCATATGTTGTTTCAGTGCCATTCTTAGCCTTTTTCTGGGCTTAAAAACAATTTAAATAGGGACACTAGGAAATATTTTTAAAGACCACTGAGATCAAGGGATACTTATTTCATTGAATTATAAATACACTTCAGCTCGATATTATCCAGGAACCTCGGTGAGGGCTTAAGAGGACAAATGATCTTGTTTTGGCACCTCAACAGTACAATGAATCATTCACCCACCCAATGGGTTAGGGACAAATAAATCGCGCTTAAATTGCGTAGGTTTTTTTAAACGCGAGAAACATTAAGATACTTTTTTGATGATATTAAAGAATTTACCCAAAATTGGGCTCTCAGTCAGGTAGAGTTCAGCGATTTTAGTCTTTAAAGAGACATCAATCTTCTGGCTCAGCTGATGAAGCCTATTCATGGCTAAAACCCAATGGAGGCTTGAAATCGGTATGAATTTATTTTTTTGACCCACCAAAGAAATAAGGTGCACAAATCTCTCCATCGGCTCATTAAAGGCTATGACCTCAGTAAACTCATCTAAACTGACATTTTCAAAATCAATATTCAGCTGATTTTTAAAAACATCAAAAGCCGCACTGGTTGAAAGTTGTCCACTGATAATTTTAAGGAGATTGTAACCCACCTGACAATCCTCTTTGTTGATTGCAACAGCTTGGCCAAAATCGATGATGCGCGTCTGATCATGATCTATGATAATCTGTCCATCATGCAAATCAGGGTTTGCAAATGCAGTCAGATGACTAGACACATTGGGTTTAAGAAGGCCTGTTAAAATATCCCACTCAGCGTTTAAGACTTCGCCCATGGCTTGTTTATACTTTTTTAAATCATTTTCAAAAATAGTTTTTGCTGTGCTACCCGGTGCAAAATCCATTAAAAGAGAATGGTCGAGAAAAGATCGAGGGCTCACAGTATTTATACTTGCTTTGGTTTGTGGATAAAGTTCATAAGCCAACGTTTGCATCTTAAAAGCATTGGACTTATCAAATTCAAGATGAACCGAATCATTAATCACTTGGACAAGACCTTCAATAAAACTAAAATACTTCTTTCCGTCTCCAGTTTTATTAAGCTCTTTGATAAATAAGCTAAATCTCTCGAAATCTTTTTTAGTTTTAAATTCTATGCCTTTTCTGAGGATACTAAGAACACCCTTTTGTTGCGAATCTGTGTCTTCAAATATGACGGCAAGATTTACAGTACCACTACCAATCAGCTTTTTTACAATTCTATTCTTTGGCCAAGTCGTCTTAAATTTATCAACAATCAGATTCAATAAGTCATACTGATTCACCGGAGAAACGTTATCTTGAAAATCTTTAAAAGACTCGTAGTAGCTTTTAAATTTATTAGTAAAAGCCAAATATTGCGCCAGTTTTTGCCCTGGCACTCCAAAAGATTCTAATAAAGCCCCTAAAATTTGTGTTTCAGAGATTTTATCAGAAGTAGATTTTTGTGCCAAAACATATGAAATAAACAGCGAACAGTTGTAACCATCTGTCTTAATCAAGGCATTGTAAATATCGGTAGCAATTTCAATTTTATCCTCTGAAACTGACTGAGTCAGTTCATCAAGGATGAGTTTCTGACCCACTTCAGTCTGTGCCATGCCACCAGTGCCTGTCAAAATACAATTTAATACAAAGGCTCTTTCGATGGATGACCTAAATTGCAGATCAGCTCGCAGGTTCATCAGTGGACCAATAAGGCCATAACTACTGTTTGAAAATGCTAAAATTTCGTTATGGGCTTCAGTAATCCAATCAGGCAGGGTATGGGTTCGCCCCATTATGTAGTTAATAAAAAGCGTTTGATCTTCAAATTCTTTACTTCGAACGACAGCACAAGTTGCACTGAGGTAGCGAATACCTGTCGAAAAACCAAGAATTTTTTCGGTTTTTGACCGATGATCTTCTATAAAAACCAGCTGAAGCTCATGAGGCTGAATATTATAATGAACTACAATCTCATTCCTAAAATTGAGATAAACTTCAACATGCTCAACATCAAGAGACAATTCGTCATTTAACTTTCTTAAAGTTTTTTGAATTTGTCTTCGATCATTATTGATGACCTGACTCTTCATGTAATTCATCAATATTTCAGAAAACTCATCTGAGTGCAGAAGATTTCTTAAAGCTTTATTACTGAGTCTTATTATAACTTCATTTAATGGAAATTCATCAGATAATGTTTTATATAAAAACAAAGAATTGAGCTTATACTGCTCTTCTGAAAAGTGAGACTTATTGAATCCAAATTTATGAAAAAGTAAAAAGGTCTCTAACCATTCACTGTAATTTGCATTACAGGTCATCATCGTTAAAATCTCAGCAAAACACTCTTGACTGTAACGGCTTAAAATAACCCCATCTTTAAGATAGAACATGGAACTGTTTTCCATATATCTTTTAAACTTTGTATCAATCTCTTTAATTCTAAAAAGAAAATTATAAAGATTATCCTGATCCATAAAAAATTTGGATTTTTTTGATCGATCCCAAGCCGTTAAAATCTGTAAACCATTAATCATAAAATTAAGACTCAGTTTTTGTTGATTCACACTATCTGTAAACATTTGAGTGTCTAAGCAATCAAGAGATAAATTTATCAATTGAGAAATCTTTTCTTTATCAAGTATATTAAAAAATGATGACCACTTTAATTCTTTTCCGTCAGATAAACTAATCGATAAATTATCGTCGAAGTCATAGAAACAACAGATCATAGTTAATATTCCAAAGTCTGTTTTGTCTAACTCTTTTGTAAATAGAACTTTGTTCAGAAAGAGTTCCAGAACGCCATCTTTAATTGAAGTAAAATGATCTATTGAATTTTTTTGACTTAATTTGGACTGATAAAAGCACTGACTAAAGTGCTTAAAAACCTCATCAACATTGACGAATTCTTTGTGTTCAGTCGCTTTACACAAATATGAATGTATGTAACAAAAATGACTGAGCTCGTTCAGCACAGCATGAGTGTCCCCTGGTAAAACTTGCTTGATGGTCCATAAAAAAATATTTTCTTTGAGCTGATTTAAAAACTCGTGAGCGCTCATGAACTTATGGTTTTTTAATTCAAGATTAGCCCTAACCTTATCAAAATGACTCAATTCAAGATAAATATCATGATTCACAGGAGTTTGATTTCTAAAGGTGACCACGAGGGTCAAATTATACACAAATGATCTTTTAAGCTCTAAATCATCACATTCAAGATAAGCTTTACAAATTGTTTCTGGATTAAAATTATTTTCATACTTAATCAAATAATCCAATATTAAATCATGATACTCATGAAGAGATGTGCTTATCTTAATCACATGTTTGTAAAATTCAGCCACATTCTCAAGATTGGGGTCCAACTCTAATTTATGAGTGATACATTTTATATAGCTATTAATAAAACCCTTAAAAAAGTCTATATTTTGAGAAGAAAGTTGTAAAACCTCTAAGTTTTCAAATGAAAATGAATCCAGAAAAAATCCGCTATTATTATCATGAAGACTCAGAATTATGTCTTCAAACTCATGAAAGTCGTCCTGTGAAATTTTTGACGTTATACTGAGCAATAGTGCTTGGACCTTATCTTTCACTTCTAGAGAATTAAAAACTAATACCTCGGTAAATGTAGTTCCGAGCCAGGATAAAAATAAATTATATCCTATAAATTTTTGCGTTTCAGTACATTGAAGCTCCGAAACTCCTTGTAAAAATTGAAGCACTAACTGCTCTTGAGATTTTTGCCTTAAACACTCAATGAGGTAAAAATATTCAGCTTCTGTTGAAAAGTGTTCAAACGCCACTGGGTCTATGATCTCACAATCGATAAATAGAGCTTGTAAATTCGAAAAAACATAGTCAATCAACTTCGTTTTTGTTTTACTGACCACTGAATGCTCTTGATGGGATTCAATTTTAAGATCTATGTTCTCTGATTGCTTTTTTGATTCTTTTAACTCACCAGAGTACTGCAGATATTTAAGATAAAACTGAATAGTATTTAATCGGACCGCAGGGTGATGGTGAGTGGATAGTCCATTTTTAAGTGCAACCATAACATCTGAATCTTTAGTATGATCAGAATTGAGCTGATTTTCTTTTGAAGCTTCTTCGTCTAATTTTTGACCATCAGCATCTGTTGATAGGATCTTATTGAGCGCAGTATAGGCCGCATTGATGTCATATTTTCCGTTCATGAGATCAATGGCGCAAGTGTCTGCAGCAACTTCTTGTATTTGTGATGAAAAAAATGACGATCTCATCTGATAATCAGTTATTTCATGTGTGTGTCCCTGCATAAGGTGGGACAATTCATGGGCAAGAATATATGCGATTTCATCTTCTGTGAATTCACCATTAAGAAGCCCTAAGGTCACACCGATCTCTAAAACAGGTGATTTGTTGTTTTCGGCCTCCCAAATTTTTCTTAAAAATATGGGCCTTTCATCAAAAACAATGGCTCTACCGTTTAAGTCTACATTGGCAAAAGCGTATGCATTTTTATTCTCTGATCCATAAACATTAATCACTATCTTATTTTTTTGTTGTTTGATCCATTCAGAAGCCAAATTTTCAATAATATTTTTCAAAAATTCAACCGCCCCCAAAACACTCTCATCCGGAGTCCCATCAGGTGGATTTAATAACTCTCCAAAATTCGAGCTAAATCTCTCTTTATACTCCTTAACTTCAACCTTCAAAAACTGCTTCTCAATCTTTTGCCCCAAACCCATCGCCCATTACCCCAAAGATTACATAAAATTTAAAAACTAAATTCTACAAAGATTTAAAAACGCTCTACGCTAAACACTTTTCGGCTATTTTTACCAGTTCCATAAATCTAAAAACCACAAAATTAACACTCATGTTCCTTTTTTATTTTAAAGCGAGAAAAAAACTGAAGACTGTCAAATACTCCTCAATCAATAGCGTAAAATTTAATTTTATTTTTTTTCATTAAACTCGATTCTTCTTTCATTTTTTTGATGATGGAGGCTTCAAGGGGCTCCGACAAGCGTGACGCGTTCGCCCCCAAAGGGGGCGATGTCGGCCAAGCACGAGCTGTGCCCCTTGAAGCCTCCATCATCAAAAAAATGAAAGAACGATCCAACTAAAAAAAAATTAAAATTTACGCTGAGCTTTATTATTAAGGTCTTCAAGCTTTTGAAGATTGATCATGCGGGTATAGTAGTTAGGATCTTTGACTTCTTTAGAAATATAAGTCGGTCTTCTGTTAGGAGATTTAACCTGACTGACTTTTCGTTTTGATGGGCTGTACCTGTAAGCTATATTTGATGAACTATAACGTTTAAAACGAACACTGGCAGCAACTCCCATTTTGCCTACATATTTCAGTGGGTTCAGCGGAGCATTATGGCAGCGGACTTCAAAATGCAGATGGGGCCCAGTGGCACGTCCTGTTCGACCGATATAACCAATGGTTTGGCCCATGTGGACCCATTGATTGGGTTTAATGGCGTAACCAGAAAGATGACCATAAAGAGTTGTGAAGCTATCGCCGTGATCGATAACGATGGTTTTGCCGTATGCGCCTTTACGACCTACGATTTTGACTAGACCGTCAGAAGCTGCATAGACAGGGGTTCCTGTTTGCCCACGAAAATCAATACCAGCATGAATATGGCTGTAACCAGAGATGGGATGAATACGATTACCATATCGACTGGTGATAGAGGCTTTCACTGGTTTATCTATATAAGGTGATTGGGGGCAAATTTTTTCTTCGATCCAAGTGGTATAGGATTTTTGGTGTCTTTTGGTAATGCTGTTGTCTTCAAGTTTTTTTGTAAACGCTTTGGTTTGATAGACCGCATGAAGATTAAGGGGTTGCGAGCTGATTTTATCCTCAAGCCAAATTTCGCCACCAAAAAATTGCCCCACCTCTTGAATGTTCACATCATTAAAGGTCAAACTGTGTATCGTTTCAAAGGTTTGATAAGAACGGTTTTCAATCGCTTGGGTAATAAGCGTGATCAACATTCCGCAAAGAAAGACAAAAAAAGTACGATTCATCAGCTGCAACTCCGTATTGATCTTTTCTTATCGGTGCAGCTTAAGAATGTTTAAGCTTTCACGACCCGCTTTTGGTCTAAATATGATCCAAAGGGCCAATGATCGCCACCTTAGTCCCAAATATTTTGTGACCTGTCTTATATATGTAAAAAAATTGTGCTCTTTAGACCTTTGTCTTTTAAAGGTCAGAGAATTTGTCTAACTTTATGAATTTAGAAAAATCATTTATGTTTGTTCACTGTTGCAAAACGAGAAGTGATCACAAAATCTACAGGTCTTCATAACTCTTTAATACTACTCAAAGAATCGCTTTGAATTTTTGTCTATCTTATCGACACGACTTTAGACCTTGCCAAATCACAATTTAACTTTAGTCCAGCACGACCGAAAGTCTAGGTATAGCCCTTTAAATGTCTAAAGGAGGATTTAATGAAGGCTCTTTTAATTTTACTACTACCAGCCATGATGCTTATTGGTTGCGGACAAATGCAAACCAATGATGGCACTGCTGGTGAACTTTTATCACAAATGAATGCCAGCGGTAACATTGTTGAAGAAGATCTTAATAATCTTAATGAAGACCTTATGAATGAAAGTGTTGAGGTCTCTCAGACCAGGCCAAATTCACTGATGATGAAAGTGGGCGGTGCCGAACTCTTGATTGATTTCATTGAAAACCTATCTGGAGACAATCCCGAGCAGACGGCCATGATCATCAATGGTATCCAAGTCAGTCAACAATTAGCCTCAGATCCAAAGGCCTTTCAAGGCTTGATCGCGTCACTTGTGACCGCTCAACTTGAAGACGTCAATATCTTAGGGATTCCTGCCAGCCAGTTGGTGCAACTGGGTCTTGGTATAGTCAATGGTGATGCTGATAAAAAGGATTTATCACAACTCTTTGGAACACTTGTGAGAGGAGCACTGAATATGTTTATCAGTAAAACTCCATTCTCAAGTCTATTTGGTTCAATTCTTGGACCTATAGTTGATCAAATAGATGGTGGACAAAGTCCACAACAACCACCGCTGAATAATGGTTCAAACACTAATAATAATAACAATAATAATTCAGGTAACCCTTTACAATCGATTATCGGCACCATTGGTGGCGCAATATCGGGAAGTAATCCGTTACTTGGTGGTTTTTTAAGTCTCATCATGAATCTCATCAAATAACCTTATCCCCTAGAAAAGGAGCCAAACCCTTGGCTCCTTTTCGCTTTATTTAAGTTTTGCGTCACAACCGATGTTAATTTTAAGATTCTTAAAAGAAATTTTTGGCTAAAAACACCCCCTTCAATGACATTAAAAAAACCTAACCATTTCTCACTTTGACAGTCCTGTTAAAAATGACTACCTCTAAATGTATGTTTTTCTGGGGGAAGTTGATGGGTATGACTGGTTTAATTTTAATCTTTTCTGTCTTTGTTTTTCATTCCACATTTTCATGGGCCACAACTCTTTCTGAACTGGGTGAGCGTTCAGAGAATTGCGAAAACCTAGAAAACGATGACTTTATCTTTGATGTGAGCCCCCTACTTTCTACAGAAGCCCAAAATCTCTTTGAAAAAGATAAGCTGGATCAGCTGATTGCCCCCTACCCAAATTGCTTTCGCGTTGGCAGCGAAATCCGTTTGCAACTACCCGATAAAGAGATCAGTTATTTAGGTAGAGCCTTTGTATCGTCCATAAAAATTGTTTCACGCAAAGAGCTTCAAAAAGAAAATAGTCACTATAGTTCTTCGACCATCAATGAATATTTAGGTG
This sequence comes from uncultured Pseudobdellovibrionaceae bacterium, assembly GCA_964388755.1. Taxonomy (GTDB): domain Bacteria; phylum Bdellovibrionota; class Bdellovibrionia; order Bdellovibrionales; family JAGQZY01; genus JAGQZY01. The sequence continues at coordinate 21,800 of CAYMBT010000014.1, forward strand.
CTCAAAGCGAAAGTCAATTTAGCGTTCTTTCCATCAAAGTCAGCGAAAAAATTCAAGAAGCATTCGCCAATGAAACCTATAAAAGACTACCCAACTGCTTTTCATCATTTAATGACTGGGAATCCATTGTTTTTACAAACACACCAGAAAACCTTAAAGAAATTAAAGACATTAAAAATGGAAAGTTGACAGCCCTGGCTTGGAACGGAACACTGAATTGCTACAAAGTGGGAACACGAACAAAAATTGCTATAGAAGCAGAACGTCCTTTTGATCATGGCAGTATTTTACCTAAAGAACTTTACCTTGTTCATTTCTCGCGACTCTCTGAGAAGCACGCCTCACTGCTTGGCGAAAAGCTTGAGGATCTTAAGAAACGACTTTCAGAAAAAATTAATACTGATGGCGGTTATATTTCACTTGTTGTCTTTGAGTATTCGCCGCCACGCCCACAAGAGCCACAAGAAGAGCCTGTTTTAGAATAGGTCTTCTCGCCAAACTCTCGTTGAGTTTTCTTGGGGCATAACCACATTAAAACCAATTCGGCCCACCTCTCGATCATCCGATGTTTTCACACGAACCTGCCATAGACCCCAGTCAAAATGGGCTTTATAAGCAAAGCCGCGAAAACCTTGGTCTCGACCACCACGTATCGGAAGCCCCACTGTATCCACCTTGATCCAACCGTTTTTAGCTTTTTGATACCATTCTAATTTTAAATTCTCTTTGAATTGAGTGGGCGAAAACACGCTGACAAAACAATAAACCTTATCACCTTCTCTTTTTACAAAAGTTTGGGCGCCCGATTGCCAAAAACGAAGCCAATGGCGTTCAAAAGTTAAAGAAAACTGGCCCTCTTTTTTTTCAATATTATGGTAGATACCAATGTATTTTAAAGAAATAGGAACTGGCGGAAGCACTTTAAAAAAATAAAGCCCCACAAAAACAATTTGAACAATAAGAGCTGGTGCTAATATCTTTTTTTGCAGCCAATTTTTATCAATATTTTTTTTGAGAAGCCTTACACAGAGCCATAAAAAAAGAGACGCCGATAAAACCATGGCTAATAAAAAAGATGAGACCCCAATTTGACCTGTAATCACAGGCACTAGATAAATAAAATAAGATGACAAACAAAGGGCCAAAAGGGCAGCTCTAATACTCACCCCTTGTTTTTGAAATCTGGGTAACTCGTTAATGATGAGGAGTGAGGCTAAAAAAATCATAAAAAAGAAAGACGACATCAATGAGGCACTTTTAAAGTAAAAGATGGTGTAAAGGCTCAGTAAGCTTCCGAAAAGAAAATGGAGAAGTTCGACATGATAGAGCCAAATTTTTGCTAAAAACCCCTTTTCTCGTTTAAAAATTGAAACCGGAACCACTTCATAAAAGAAAAGAAACATAAGCATGATGAGATATACGAGCTGCTGGGTCAGAGAAAAGGTTTGATCGATGCGGTCAGTGGTTAATAGATCAAAGCTAAATCCGATCACAAAAAATAATGCTGGTAAATAATCTTTATATTTTTTATATAAGTCTTTCATATTAAAATTGTAACAGAGGTTTTCGAGATGACAATTTTTAAGAAAATAATTGATAAAGAAATTCCAGCAAAAATCATTCACGAAGATGATCTGTGCCTGGCCTTTTATGACGTCAGCCCACAAGCTCCGACCCATTTACTGATTATTCCCAAAAAAGAGATTCGCTCGATGAACGATATTAACCCAAATGAAGACAAAGAACTGTTGGGACATCTTATGGTCACGGCCCATAGCTTGGCCAAAAAAATTGGTGTGGGCGATGATGGTTACCGCCTTGTGATTAACACCAATAAAAAAGGTGGCCAATCTGTGTACCACCTTCATATTCATTTACTGGCAGGCCGATCTCTTGATTGGCCGCCTGGATAATTAGAAATTAACTACAGCAAGCGCCGCCGCCGTCTTTCATTTCAGCTTTTTTAGCGTCTTTGTAAGCCTTTTTCTCTTCTTTTGTGATTTTGCCATCGTTATTGGCATCCATTTTCTTAAATTTATCTTGGTGCATTTTATCAAACTCTGCTTTGCTGACAACACCGTCTTTATTGGTATCCATCATGTCCCACATCTTATGTTTATCATGACCTTTATGAGCATGGCCTTCATGATTTTTATGATCGTGACCCTTATGATCATGGCCTTTATGATCATGACCTTTGTGGTCTTTGTAACCATGTTGGCAAGAAACAAGGCTTAAACCGACTAATAAAGTGAGTGTCGTCATTATAGCTTTCATTGGTAAGACTCCTTTTGAGTGATT
>CAYMBT010000015.1:0-9922 GCA_964388755.1 uncultured Pseudobdellovibrionaceae bacterium
AAAATTGACTATTCAATCTACAGTATTATGAGTCTTAAAAAAGTTGTTATTACCAGTGATTCTGACCACGATTAATACCTCGGGGAATTTGACCACTTGTTTGTTGTTGTCACACGTTTTTTCTCTCAGCATTGATGATGACAAAAATAGGATTTGAATTTTATCAATCAATTGTAAAGCTGCAATAGGATCGGATCACTTTGAATATATAAAATCCGTAAAAATCTATTTTTTTGTTTTTGTCGCAGGTTGAGCGACGATTTTAAAATCCTTACCCACTTTGTAAAGTTCACCACTATTGACAGTTTTAAGAACATTTTCTTTGATCACCAGCATTTTTTCAAGTTGCTCTGGTGTTTGGACAAATTCTTTTGAAGTTGGATTGTAGATCCAATAAAAATAAAAAGAACCTAATCGAGCACCACGGCTGGCTTCAATAGCAAAATCAAGAAAACCATCGGAATTGTAATCAGCCGCATAAAGCCCCAGCTTTTCATCTTCATAATGACTCTGAAAGTTCTCTAAAGAATCAAAGCTTTGTTGTTTGCCATTTAAGAGCAAGACATTGACTTTTTTAAGATCAATTTTAGTGCCTTTTTTATCGAATTCAAAAGTGATTGGAAAACGATTTTTTGTTTTCTCATGAATGAGCACACAAGGATTCTCTTTCTGACACTGTTTTGTTTGAGGGTCATTAAGTTCAATCCACTGAGCGTAGGCCTTTGAGAAGTGAGGAAAGATGAGAAGAATAGAAAATATAATTATAGATTTCATCATAAACCTGCCATTTGAGAGTTGCTAAAGCACTGGCTCATCTTACGAAAAGCATCCAGGCGATGTCGATCGCCTAATGGGGTGCGGCCGCGCCCCAGTGCGCCTGGACCGTGATTCACACCAACACCCACTTCTCTGACGCATGGTGGGTTGGCGCAGTTCAGAGCATTTTCAAAACGAGTATGTCTTTCAGCGGTTGGAATCATGTAACAGATCAGACTCCAGGCATTGAGCTGTTGACCTTCGAGAGTACTTTCTGACATGGCAGACTCAGGGTTTTGTACCAGTGGACTATTTGTTAATGCTGGGGCTCTGGCGAGGGTTTCTCTGGTAATTTGGGCTGGCGGAGGACTATTGCGAATGGCTTCAGCACAACCGGCAAAACGAGCATAGTTTTCTCTGTGAGTCATTTGTATAAGGCCACGACCTCTAAAGCGAGACTGCGAAGATGCATAACTCGATCTTTGCTCAACCAAATTTCTTAGATTTCCAGTCTCTGCCACCACTTGAGCAAGCATATTATGAATCATAACAGAACTTAGCGGCGGTTGAATTTGTGCCATCACCTGGCTCAGGTGGTTGGCCGAATAATTTGCCCGAGCTCTTTGGTTTGTGGGACCTGCAGGTAACCCATTTTGCTCAAAGGCACACATGATTTGAGCTTTTAATTTCGCGACAGAGTTGTTGGGCGCAAAAGTATTTCGTGGACCAGAGTTGGGTTGGGTGGTTTCAGACGATACTGGCAATGAAGAGAGAAAACAGAGAGAAAAAATAACCAGCGAAACGGACTTAAATTGAAAATATTTAAAAGATGGCTCTTTCAACAGGAGGTCCTTTTTTAGAATTTATGTTCTTAGAAAATACACACCTTAAAGTTTAGCACTTTAAAAAAATCAAGCACAGCCAAAGGCTAGCTCTTGGTCGAGACCTAAAGGTCTATTTTTTAAGAGTTTAAAGACCTTACCTTAGACCGAAGATTCTTTTAAAAAAATTGAGTTTTTTTGTATCGTAAGGTGCATAGCGCGCTGAGAAGTCAAAGGCAGCGTAACGACGCAAGACACTTTTACTGTGACTGAAAGTCAAGAAACCAGCAAGGCCATGATAATGGCCCATGCCGCTGTCTCCAACACCTCCAAAGGGCAGATCAGGGTGGCTCAGGTGAACCATAAGGTCATTAATGCAACCGCCACCAAAATAAAGTTCTTCGCCAAACTCTTTTTGAATACTTTTTGATTCACTAAAAATATAGGCCGCCAGCGGTCGAGGTCTTTGGTTAATGATACTAAAAACTTCTTTGTGATTTTTAAAAGTCATGATGGGTAAAAGTGGGCCAAAGATTTCATCTTTCATAACCTTTGAATCCCAATTCACAGAATAGAGCAGAGTGGGGGCTATATAAAGATCATCTTGAACACCAACTCCACCATGAATAATATTTTCTTTTTCAATAAGATTAAAAACCCTTTGCCAGTTTCGTGTATTGACCATTCGAGCGAAGCTTTGACTTTCTTGTGGATTTTGGCCGAACTGTAAATGGATTTGCTGGATCATTTTTTCTATCAGTTGATCCTTGATACTTTCATGAACATAAACATAATCCGGAGCAACGCAAGTTTGACCGGCGTTATAAAACTTAGCCCAAACCAGACGCCTTGCACAGAGGTCAAGGTTTGCATCCTCACAAACTATGACGGGGCTTTTTCCACCCAGTTCAAGTGTGACAGGTGTTAAGTTTTGGGCGGCGGCCAGCATAATGATTTTGCCCACAGGTGTGCTGCCGGTAAAAAAAATGTGGTCAAACTTTTCTTTAAGAAGATCAGTGGTCTCTTGAATTCCACCCTCAACAACTTGGATCAGTTGATCCGAAAAATTTTCACCGATCAATTTATGAATGAGCTTTGATGTGTTGGGTGTCAATTCAGAGGGTTTTAGGACAACGCAGTTGCCTGCAGCTAGGGCAGCGATCACCGGGGCTATGGCCAATTGAAAAGGATAGTTCCATGGGGCGATAATGAGAACAATTCCTTTGGGTTGCTGGTAAATAAAACTTTTAGCTGGCAGAAGGGTTAAAGGTGTACCCACATCTTGAACTTTCATCCAATTTTTGAGGTGTTTTTTGGTGTGCTTAATTTCTTCGATTAAAAAAATAACTTCACTGACTAAGGACTCTTGTTCTGGTTTATTGAGGTCTTTTTTTAGAGCATCTGCAATCAGGGGTGAGTTTTCTCTAATCATTTTTTCGAGTTGGTCAAGGCTTTTGAGACGGGATTGATAGCTGAGAGTTGCACCAGTGTTAAAGTAATCTTTCATTGAATTAAACATATTATTTTGCTCCATAAAAATATTATTTTTTAGCTTCAAGCTCTTCCCAAAGTTTATAAAGTCGGTCGACTTCATTTTGAAAAGAAGATACTTTTTGAATGTGGCTATTCAGGCTTTCTTTGTTACTAAAATCTTTAAAGTTTTCTAAATTTTCAGTGGCCGTTTTTAACGACTCTTCTGCATTTTTAATATCCTCTTCAATGGTCTCAAGGGCTCTTTTTTCTTTGTAAGAGAATTTTCCTTTTTTTGATGTTTCCGATGGTTTTATGATTTGGATGTTGGAAGAGGTTTTTTGAGGAGTCAGCGCCGTTAATTCTTCGCCATTTTTAACAAACGAAAACCATTGTTCAAGGTCCGAGTACGTCGCCCAGCCTCCGCGACCATCGAGCACGAGGTAGCTTTGGCACAAAACTTCCATAAATTTGCGATCATGTGAAACAACCAGGACAAGGCCCTCAAATTCCATAAGAGTGTTTTCGATCACTTCGATGGTGTCAATATCAAGATCATTGGTAGGTTCATCGAGAATCAAAATGTCAGCCGGCTGCAAAAAAAGTTTTGCGATAAGAAGCCTTGCTTGTTCGCCGCCTGAAAGCTGCTCAATACGCAGATTCATTTTTTCAGAGGTAAAAAGAAACCGACTGGCGTAAGAGGCCACGTGCATCGAGCTATTTTTAAAAACCACATGATCTGAACCATCAGCAAGGTACTGCATAAGGTTGATGTCTTTAGGTAAGCTCTCTCTTTTTTGATCAAAATAAACAATTTTTAAGTCATCCGCTTTTTTAATTTCACCAGAAAGAGCATTATCTGGATTTTGCAGTGTTTTAAGAAATGTGGTTTTACCACTTCCGTTTTGACCAATGATACCTAAACAAAATTTGGGCCCCAGGATAAGGTCCATATCTTTGATAAGTACTTTATTTTCAAAACCAATAGAGAGTTTTTTGATTTCTAAAAGTTTTTTTGTTTTTCTTTGAGTTGAATCAATTTCAAGTCGTGTGGTGATTTGTCCTGAAAAATTTCGTCTTTTGACGGCATCCAATTGATCAATAAGCTCATAGGCCTCTTTCATACGGGCGCTACTTTTTGTTGTGCGAGCCTTAACACCAGCCCTTAACCAATCAATTTCGCGTCTTGCTTTATTCGATAAAGTTTTTTGCAGATTCAATTGGGCCTGAATGTACTCTTCTTTTTTTGTTATAAAATCGTAGTACGAAGAATTAAAGGATAAATAACCATCTTTATAAAGCGGGTTGATTTCGATAATTCGGTTGGTAAGTTTGTTAAGAAAGGCTCGATCATGACTGACCAGAATAAAAGTATTTTGAAAGTTTTCTAAAGTGTCCTCCAGCCAAAGAATGCCGTCCCAATCCATATGGTTCGTAGGCTCATCGAGGATCAATAAATCAGGGTCTTCGCTTAAACACTGGGCGATAGCGAGTCTTTTACGCCATCCGCCCGAAAGTTGAGAGACCGGCTGTTCAAGGTTAACGAAACCGGCCATAGAGAGTTGAATAGCCGCTTGAACCTCGGCTTGTAAGGCGTCAAAATAAGGTCGACTTTTAAGATAAGAAAGAACCTGATTAAGAACAGTTTTATTTTCATCAAACTCGTTAGTCTGAGATAGGTAGGATATACGCAGGTTCTTTTTAATATTCAGATCACCTTGATCTGGTTTTTCCAGGCCCGCAATTATTTTTAAAAGGGTTGATTTTCCAGCACCATTAGGTCCAATAAGGCCAATATGTTCATGATCAAAAAAACCAAGGCTTAGATCTTCAAAAAGTAATTTCGAGCCCATGGTCATTTGAATTTGATGAAGCGATACAAGTGGGGTCATAGAAGGATAAGTTCTCTCTTTAAAGTTGAGTTTTCTTATACTTGAACTATGAAGATATGGCTATGTCTGATTTTAATCATTAATTTTAATGCATGGGTTTTAGAATTATTTAAATCATCAAAAAAAATGATTTTCTAACGTACCAAGATAACGCCAGAGTACCAGGGGTACCAGCCTTCGAGTTCTGGACCTGATTCACCCCAGCCAATTCGAAAGTTTCTGGTATTGACACCTAAGTCAAAAACATGGGGGAATTGAAAGAGGGTCAAACAGTCATGACAATTGATATCTTGCCTGAGGGCTCCAAAAGAAGTTGTGGGGCCAAGGTTATCTGAAGTTCCAAAAGAGATATCCCCCCAGGTGTCTCGAGAGGCTTGGTTCCAGCGGGTTTGTTGAAATTGCCCACCTATTATTTCTGATGTGTGATCAACACCTGAGTTTGCTCGAACCACATAATTTTTAAGTGAAAACTCACGAACAGGGTAAGGAAGAGTAAAGTCATAAAAATGGCTTGAGCTTCCGGTATCCCCATCAATAGAATAAGGACCGTTGGAGGCGTGGATACCATTACCCGCTCCGGTCAGAGAGGGTGATGCTCGCCCATTAAAACGGTTATGGGCCTGTTGAAAATTAACCATTAGCCAACCACCGCCTCTTTCTGACATCAGACAATCAACAATGACAATGGTTGTACCATCTCCGCTTGGATTAATGTCATAGGTTTTATCAACATTGTTTGCAGGATTTTTTTCTTTAATCTCTTTGCAACTTCTTGGGTAGATCACAGAAGGAAGAATGACATTTGATTTGTGGGTGTTGTTAACAAGCACATAATACTCGCCCACATTTTCTACCGTAAAATGAGTGATTTCGAGCTCAGAAGAGTTGGAAACTCCAAAGAGAGCCTGATTTTTAAAGAACCATTTGTAAGTGTAATCATTCCTCGGATTGAGAACTTTAAAGGTGAGCTTTTCGCCATAAAGAAGCTGTCCTGACTTTGATGAGTCAATAAAAATTTCTTCAACATCAAGGGTTTCGTTGTCAGAGGATTCAAGGGCTTCGCCTGTCGGAAAGTCGGGGCTGCAATTTTGGAAGACTATAAAAAGAATCCCCATCGAAATCATTGAGGCTAATAGTCCACGAAATTTCATCAAGTCATCCCCCAAAACAACCTTTATTTTAACACAGAGACGAATTAAGAAAAGGATTCTGTATCATATTGATATATTTAATTATGTTCAATTTTAGCCTTCCGTTTGTTTAAAAAGTTCTTTTGTTATTTTAAGCTTTCAGAAAAGCTTTAGCCCATCTTCAAAGAAGCTTTTGTCGTCTTTGTGGTAAAAAATATGTCGATGGGCATTTGTGAGACCTTCAAGTTTTTGAAAAAGTTTCATAATGCTATGGATTTTTCAAATCTCTTGCTTTAGTTCAAAGAGAAAAATAGTTTCTCAAATCATGAAACATAAGAATTGTTTACACAGAGCTTTATTAGTACTCACTGTTGTTTTTTCTGCCCACTTTGCGTCGGCAAAAAGTCGTTTATTTTCGCTTTATAGAACAAATTATTACACAGAAAAGACCATGGTTTATGATCTTAAACATGATCAAGATTGCAATATTCCATCGACTTCGGCTTTTGATGTCTATTTTGTGCAGACGAAAAATGGTCAAAGACTCAGTGATTTTTCAAAACAAAATAGAGATTACTTTTTTCCCACTCAAATCGTAAAAGAATCAGCTTCGACTTTACGTTTTAAATTTAAAGCTCTCGATGAGATGGGCCAAAAAATGAATAAGTCCCTTGCGCTTAGAGTCTCTATTGTAAAAACAGGGCAAAAATGTAGAACTCAACTTGATTTAGTGAGCGGGCAAAGTCTGGTGTTTTCTAATCTTATTCGATTTGAAGTTGAGTTTATTTTAAAAGAGTATTTGGCGTTTGGTAAACAACCCAGTGGCCTATCATGGGTGGCGGTGTTCTCGCCTAAAAATCAAGTTTGTCTTCTAGGATCTTGTCAGTAGACTGATGCAGTTTCTGTTTTTATGGACTTTAGTTGCGTAGCTCTAGGGTTGTGACGTTGTTTATAATAAAGTCATGATAAAGGCTCTTTTTCAGTATCTTCCCTTGTTTTTTTTCTTATCCCAATGTGCAGCTTTTGACGAAGCTCGCAGGCGTCGCTCTGAACCAGAGGTCAAAGACTTACCCCATCAAGCCAGGTCCAGTGATGACAGCAGTCTGAGAAGACGAGTCATTGTGTTGCCATTTTTAAATCTCTCTCCTTATGCCTCTGAATCCGCCTCTGAAATTGCCAGAGAGACCCTTATTTATCATCTTGGACTCACCAATGAGGTCATCACTCTGAGTGCTGCTGATTTAGGTGAAGATATCAGTCAGTATCAAAAAAATGATGGATATGACATGGAGAAGTTAGCCCCCATTGCTGCCAAAGTCGGAGCCCACGGAATTATTTTGGGAAGAATCAAAGAGATTAAAACTAAAAAGATTGGTGACAGCGTTGGATTGTTTAGAAAAATCAAAGCCGAAGTCAAAGCCTTAGTCGATGTCGAAATGTACTCTGCTAAAAGTGGACAATTGATGATTCGCGAAACTCGCTCGGCCAGCATTGAAGAAGAAGTGACCAGAGTCGCCGAATCATCTTATCGCGATAAAGAGTTACAAGATAATCCTCAATTGATTCGTGCAGTAGTGAAAGCTGCATTCTCAAAGATGGTGCCACCGATCGTTAAGGCTCTTAGAAAAATGAATTGGTCAGGACGTGTGGCTTTGGTTCGTGGAGAAAAACTTTATCTCAATGCCGGCCGACTCTCTGGGCTTCAAGTGGGTGACATATTAAGAATCACAGAGGCCAAAGAAGAAGTTTTTGATCCCGACACGGGAAGTTTTTTAGGGAATATCACCGGTCGAATGAAGGGCACTGTTGAAGTCATCAGCTATTTTGGAAAAGATGGAGCCGTGACCATTATCCACTCCGGATCGGGCTTCGAAGAAAACGATTTAGTCGAATTTTATTAAACAATTGGTGCCAGGCCCTGTTTGGATATTCAATGTGTCAAATTAGTACCCTAAGAAAGTGCTTTGACACATTGAATATCCAAACAGGGCCTGGCACCGATGTTTCACTATGATTCGGTTCTTGCTTCCTTATAACATTTTCTTGTTAAGAACTTGTCTCAGAATCAAGTTTTGTGAATTTGGGGAATGGGCTACTCTTTTAATCAAGATTTTGTAATATACTTTGAATGAGATTTTTTTTTCGGAGGGGAAGTTGAGTTCTCATTTTCAACGTCATTTATACTTTTCGATCATCGCATGTGTACTTGTGGTTTTTTTTCAGAATTGCGGTGGATTTGAAACCTCACAGCAAAGTTCAGTCATAGGCTCTCAGAATTCAGAAGTGGTTTCAGGAACTGATCAACCGAGTCCTGATTCTCAAACCAGTGAACCTGAAACGGATGATCCTTCAGCGCCTCCGCCGCCGAGTCCAATGCCTCCCCAACCTAATCCACCGGTAAATAATCCAGCACCACCACCAGTCACTGATACAAGTGTTGGTGTTTTTATGGCTTCAGGTCACATGGCTCGCACACTGATGTCTTGTGATGATGGACAGACGTGGATTCGTGATCAATCACAAAACGACAATACTCGTTGTTGGGTGGACGGCAGTCCCAATTATGTTGAATGCGATCACACGCCTTTTTCTGGTCGGGGACTTGATTCTGGTGATGGTTGGTTTTTTGCCAATTACGGATGGGGAGCCAGTGGTAGTATTCGCAGAACACGTAACGGACTGAATTGGGAAACTGTAAGAACAGGGGACTGGGCTAACGGACTTTTTTATGCCAGAGGAGTTTTGTTTTCTTTGTGGACCCGTGGACTTCGGTCTCTTGATCAAGGTACCAATTGGGTGCAAGCCGCTGTTGATCCTAAGCAAGGTTTTGAACATCCTCAGGCTTTAAGAGTGGGAGAAAAATTTTTACTCATTGGCCGCCCTACGGGACAACGACGTTTTGGTATAAGTTATGATCAAGGTGTCAGCTGGCGATACCCAGAGACCCTTCAAACAGATTGGTTGAGAAATGTCACAGAAGGTGGTGGTCGAATGGTGGCCATTGGTTATCGAAGTGTATCAAATCAAGTGACCAGTTTCTCGGCGGTCTCTTTAGATCAAGGTTTAACTTGGATTTTACGGGAACAACCCACCAGAAATTATTGGAATGAACTTGTTTATGACGGCACTCGTTTTGTCTCGTGGAGTTCGGGACAACGCTTTGTGAGCACCGATGGTTTAGAATGGCAAAGCACGCCCACTCGTCTTGGAAACAACAATTTTGATTTTGGTAATGGACCCATTTCTTTTAACCCAACAACGGGAACCTATGTTCTTATCAGAAATAATTGGGGCAATTATTACGACAGACAGTTCGCCTATCGTTCTACTGACGGAATCACATGGACCCAATTACCACTGACGGCATTTCGAGGTGGTCACCCCATCAACTTCATCCAATACGGTCGTCTCGACCGCTCCGCTTGCATGTAGGTGCCAGGCCCTGTTTGGATATTCGCCGCATCACCAACGGGTGATGCGGCGAATATCCAAACAGGGCCTGGCACCGGATTAGATGTAGATGCCGAGGGCTTGGGCCATTTTGACCCAGCGGTGATCGGGGTCGATGTTGCGCGGGTTACCCATGATAGCTTGGATAGAGACCGGTGTGACTTGGCCGTTGCGATAGACTGTGGCTTTGCCCCATTCTTCTCTATGGGCGAGCCTTGCGGCGACAACACCCATTGCGGTTGTCAGAAAGCGGTCTGTTGTGCTTGGGGGATGACTTCTTTGTAAGTGACCAAGAACAACGTGGCGAGCCTCCCACTGGATTTCATTTTCAACCCAATGGGCTAATTTTTCACCAATACCGTAGTCGGCCACACTGACTGAACCACCACTTTTATCTTTTTTT
>CAYMBT010000015.1:9932-14181 GCA_964388755.1 uncultured Pseudobdellovibrionaceae bacterium
GGTTTCAAAAGTGACACATTCAGAAACAGCGATCATGATCCCTTTTTGGGTTTTATGTTTTTCAACTAAAAAATCTTTAAAGCGTTTGATATCAAAAGTTTTTTCGGGGATTAAAATTCCGTCAGCCATGGAGGCCATTCCACCACCCAGAGCAATCCAGCCGGCCGTTCGACCCATAGTTTCTACAATAATAATTCTTTGGTGGGCGGTGGCTGTTGTTCGCAAGTGATCAATCGCAACGCTGACCACAGAGCAGGCGGTATCGAAACCAAAAGTTACATCGGTTCCAGGTAAATCGTTATCAATCGTTTTTGGTACACCGATAACATTAAGACCCTCAATACTTTCTAAACATCGAAAGGTTCCATCACCACCGGCCACAATTAAACCATCAAGACCTAGTTTTTTGTAAGCTTCGCTAAACTCTTGCTCTCTTCCTTGGGTGCCTACACGGCTTGATGTACCAAGCATCGTTCCAGCAAAGGCATTTTGACCGCGAACAGTTTCAAGAGTCAGCGGAATCATTTCGCCTTGATAAATACCTTCAAAACCATCTTTGATACCAAAGACTTGGTGTTTAAGATTAATCAGCGTTCGAGTGGCTGACTCGATAATTCCGTTAAGGCCAGGAGCATCTCCACCCCCTGTGAGTATTCCGATTTTCAAAACTTAAATCCTTTTTTAAAAGAGTTGAACCCACTTTGCTATCGTGATTCAGTTTTAATGTCATTTCTTATCGGAAATTTTAGAATTCCAATTGATTTTCTTTTGAATATTGATCCTTTCAAGTTTAAAGATGAACCCATGGATTTTCAATGGATCTGGCATGGACAAAAATCATACGACCAAGGGCTTGTTCTGCAAAAACAAGCGCTCGATAAAATTAAAGCAGGTGGCCCTGGTACCTTACTGGGCATGGAGCACTCGACTGTCCTGACTTTAGGTTTAAGATCCCATCAAGATCCTTTAATGAACCAGTATCAAAAAATATTTTCTGAAGTGGTCAAGATCAGAAGGGGAGGACATTTGGTCATACATAATCCAGGACAACTTGTAATTTATCCTGTGATTGATCTTCAGCAAAAAAAAATCGCAGTCAGAGTTTATTTAAAATGGCTTGTTGATTGTACAAAAAAATTTTTACTCAACTATGGAATTGAAACTTTTGAAAAAGAAGAGCCCGGCTTATTTACCCACCATGGGAAAATTGCACTTTTTGGTGTTGGCGTCAGTCGTGGAGTGACTCAACATGGTCTTTGTATCAATATTAATAACGATCTCAATCTCTTTAAACTGATTTCAGTGTGTGACGTTAAAGGTGAGAGCATGGATCAAGTGTTAAACTACGGTCATAATAAAAGTTTAGAAGAGTTTTTTAAAAGTTGGTGTGCCGAGTTTGAAAAATCAAAGCCTTTTTGATTTCAAAAAGGCTTTTCTGATTGTTTTATTTTTTTCTTCTTAAAATTGATAAAGATTAATTTGTTGTCTTTGCTTTTGCAGCAGCAGCACGAGCACTGGCTTCTTTTTTAGCAGCGATTTCTTCTGGAGAAAGACCCCATGGAGAAGATTTTGGTCCTTGAGGACGATCTTTTTTACCACCACGAGCTTTAGGATCGGGTTTACCAGTCACTGGTTTGGGGCCAGTGGCACCAGAAAAGAACTCAGCAATATAATAAACTTCATCGATTTGAACTGCTTTTTCTGGAACAGTTTCACCTTCGCCATAGGTAAAAAGACGAACGCGGTAAAGATTTTCTGTGTTGGGTTCAGCGACACCCATGGCCGCAACAAAGTATTTTAAACGGTTATCTTTAAATTTAAAAGTTTCACCAAGGGAAGTTACAATTTCTTCTTCGGATTTTCCTTCGTTAACGAGGGCTGCTTTGGCAGCAAGGCCTTTAATGAGGGTATGGGCTGGAAATTCGCTGACGGCTTTCATGGGCATGTCCTTAGTTAAATTTTTGTCATATTGAATAAAAAAAGGGATTAGGTCAATCCCTTAAGGCCTAGAATAAACAAAAAAAACAGCAAATCAGATTAAAAATTAGATATTTTTAATATCCAGCAAACGAGAGTGCGTAAATCAGGCCAAGTTGAGCAAAGACATGGATCTGCTCTGGGCTATTGATGCCGTTCATGGTGTCTTGATCTGTGTGTATTTTTCGATTAAAGGAACTGGGATTCTCTGTCGGAAAAGCCACGGGGAATCCTCTTTTATGCCAAGAAGCATGGTCACTGCTGCCCATAAACAAAAATGCACTTTTAACTGGTACATTTAAAAACTCTTGTGCAAGCCTGATCAATTGACCTGTCAGTTCTCCACTGGTGTTGTTGGATACAAAATGAATGGCCGGTTCGGCCTTTGAATAGCCATTCATATCAAATTGCACCATCGCGATCACATTTTTATTTTTATTTTTGTAATCAACAGCCATTTCTCCTGAACCTATAAGACCAATCTCTTCAGCGGCATAGGCATGGATTTCAATGGTTCTTTCTGGATAAATTTCTTGGCTCATGAGCGCTCTGAAGACCTCGAGATTGGTCGCTGTGCCGGAGGCATTGTCATCCGCACCTGGAGCATAGTTTTTGTCCCGTGAATTGATCGAATCAAGGTGGCTCCCCAATATTATGATTTCACTGGGTTTAGACTTTCCAAGAATTCTAACAAGTAAAGATTTTTGTGGAGATCCATTATGGGAAACCATCTCAAATTCAACATCAGATCGACCCATGGGCCAAACAGATTTATAAAGTTCTAAAAGTTTTTCACCAGTTTCAACCCCATCAGCGTGATTATGGTAGCGAGTTTGCCAATTTTGTAATGTTTCAATGGTCGTCATGATGGTTTTAAGATCAACAGTTTCAATATATTTTTTAATTTCAGTTGAATTATACTTTGATTCAAAAAGAGTGGGTGATTGTGTTTGTAGAGTCAGCGGCTCTTCTTGAATTTTTTGAATAATACCACAGGCACCACCACTGGAATGAGCCAATTGAGCCAACTCTAAGATGTCTTGATTTTTATGGGTTTGGATAATTAAAATCTCTTGATCTTGAAAAACAGTTTGAAAGTTTTCAGTTTTTAAAAATGACAGTAAGTCGCGCGAGTTTTCAGCCAAGTGTATGGCGTAAAAGTCATAACTCATAAAGTTGGTGAGACTTGATTTTAACAAATAGGCTTCTTTGGTTTCGTAGACGATTAATTCTTGTGGAACAGAATTCACTAAAATTGGATCTTTTTGAATGGACTCAAACTCAGGGGTTACAAAAGCCTTAGATTTTGAAAAATAAAAAAGGCTTAAAAGGCAGATCAGTAGAGATTTTGTCAAGGCAGACTCCTCTTGAGGTTGATATTCATCATCTCTACCCGAAGAGGCTTAAGTGAAGTGAAATTAACTTAAACTCGTCAAAGGTCCTACCACAAAGGGGTTGATCCAGGTTCTTAACTCCCTTAAAAGACCAACAATGAACTTTGAAAGCTGGGGCAGCAAGACAAAGTAACCTATTGATTTTGCTTGACTCAGAAAGCTGCAGATTCGATAAAGACTGCTATTGGTCGCTTGGCGCAGTTGGTAGCGCGTTTCCTTGACATGGAAGAGGTCACAGGTTCGAGTCCTGTAGCGACCACCAGTTCTTTTGAATTCCCTATCTTGTAAAAGTTCCATCAACTTGTAAATGATCGTTGTCGGTACCGGCACAGTCCAATCCATAACAAAGTCCATTTGAATTGATTCAATAAATTTAGTTTTTGATTTTTAGAGAGGGTCTGACGTTACTTCAACTGAAGTACACATTTTTTCTTTTTACAAACAGCAAAGTAATTATCTTTATGGGGCCCTTTATACTCTTCACAAAAAATTTCTGGCCGTTGTTTTTCATTGCGGTCTTTATTTTGTGTTATGAAATTGAAAAGAATGGCAATGGGACCATAACAGGCGTCCTCATCAACAACACACTCGCTGGAGCGTTTGCAAATCATCCACTGATCTGATGCGAAGATGGGGGGTGAGTGAAAAAAGATAAGAAGTAGATAAAGGTTTATAAATCTCACATATTTAAGGCTAATTTTAGGATAACGTCCTGTCAAGAATACACAGCCATTTGAGTCTTCAATAGGGCAGAATTCCATTCTTGCTTACTTATTGTACAGGTGGTAACCCTACCACACAACTCTTCTGAGATTTTTTTTCAGGAGTGCTCAGTCAACTTGAGGGAGATAATATGATGAAAACATTATGCCTAATTC
>CAYMBT010000015.1:14191-18265 GCA_964388755.1 uncultured Pseudobdellovibrionaceae bacterium
TTAAAGATACAGTTCGTCATTTGGATGAACTTTTTCTAGTTGTTTTTGTTGGAGGCTATGCTTTTACAAAAGAAAAACATCCACAAGCCAACACGGCTTTTAATGCGCTTATGGAGCAAGCCGATGAAATCATCGTTTATAAGGGTTCAGAACAGTATCTCACGCTGACTCAAGCTTTAGCTCTTGAGATGGCTGAAGTTGAAGGTAAACAAGATATACGTGTTTATAACAATTGCGTAGAAAAAGGCTCTCCTGAAGAACTTGAGTGTAACTTGGCCATCTACTACCGAGAAATCACCAACCAAACGAGCCGTTCTAGAAATGCTGTTTTTTCATACACAATTTCTATAAAAAACGGTGAAGCTAAAGTCACTTCTGATGTGAAGATGGCTGTTTACAACTGATTACCTAAATATTTATTATGTACTTTAAGTTGTTGTTTGTTCTGAGATGTTGTTTAAGCAAAGTGGTAGTTTAATATTTTCTGATTATCCGTCCGTTGAGAAACCAAAGGGTCAATAAAATGAAGACAGTTTTGATCAGTCTGTTGATTTTTTTAGGTGTAGGTGAAAAAGTTATGGCCATCGAAGAACCCCAGTTTACCTTAGAAAAAAAGACCGAGTTCTTTGAAGTTCGTAACTATGGCCCTATTTTAGTCGCTCAAACTCGGGTTAAGGCTGATTTTGACGATGCCGGTAACAAGGCTTTTAAAATCTTGGCTGACTTTATTTTTGGTAACAATAAAAGCCAGTCTAAAATAGATATGACAGCTCCGGTGTCTCAACAAACCGAAAAAATTGCTATGACGGCGCCGGTAAGTATGACGAAAGACAGCTCAAATTA
This sequence comes from uncultured Pseudobdellovibrionaceae bacterium, assembly GCA_964388755.1. GTDB lineage: Bacteria > Bdellovibrionota > Bdellovibrionia > Bdellovibrionales > JAGQZY01 > JAGQZY01. The sequence continues at coordinate 15,035 of CAYMBT010000015.1, forward strand.
CATTGTTCAATTTACAATGCCATCTCAATATACCAAAGAGACCTTACCCGTACCAAATGACCCAAGAGTTGAGATTGTAGAATTACCATCCCGCAGACTGGCTGTTTATAGATACTCGGGGTCTTGGTCAGAAGAAAGATATCAAAACAAACTTAAACACTTTAAAGAACAACTCAGTGCTAATGAGTTGTTCACAAAAGGTGAACCGGTATTTTCACGCTATAACTCACCCTTTAGCTTGTGGTTTCTGAGGCGAAATGAGATCTGGTTTGAGTTGAATAATTAACTTTCAAAGATTGATCCGTTTGGAGAATTTACTATGCGCAGTTTTGATGATTGGATGAATGATTACGGGCAAGACCACAAAAACCCTATTAACCAAAAAATTCACTTGTTCTGTGTTCCTCTGATTTTATTCAGTATTCTAGGGTTGTTATGGAATGTTCGCTGGCCCTTCTCCGAGAGCCACTCACTCTTCAATGGTGCCACTGTTTTAACCCTACTTTCCCTTTCATTTTACGCTCGATTGAGTCTGAGATATGCTCTGGCTATGGCGTTTGTTGTTCTTCCTATGCTGTTGTTGATGTTTTTTTGGGAAAAGAGTCCCTATTTTATCCCTACCATGATTGTGGTCTTTATAGTGGCTTGGATGGGTCAATTTATAGGCCATAAAATAGAGAAACAAAAACCAAGTTTTTTAAAAGATATTCAGTTTCTAATGATTGGACCTCTGTGGGTCATAAAAAAAATCACTCAAATTTAGAGGGTTTGGGGCCTGTTTTTAAACCGAATTTATAGGACCCTAAATTCTGAAAAGATTCTGTTTTTTTAGAAGCCTTGCCTCGTAAGTGTCTAGCCGATTGACATGCAATCATTACACTAACCCCTTAAGGGCCAACTATGGTAAATTTCTTTTCGAACTCAAAAAGGAGATTCCATGAAAGTTTTGATTTTTTTGACTGCAATTTTTTTCTCACTGAATTTATTGGCTGAGAAAACTCCAATCAAGCCTGTCAAAGCTGTTGGGACTTGTCAGGATTTTGCTGAATCTTTAGCTCAGTACCTGAGGATCCGTGAAAATAGTCAAAGTACTGTTGGCGAAAAAAGACAAATCGTCGCTAAACTTGTTAAATCCAGCGCCGATGGAAACGAAAGTGCGTGGATGGTTAATTTTTATGAAAGCGATAAAAGCGGCGAGTCTACTTTGACTTACATCATAGGCACATTGAATTTTGGCGATAAAAAGAAAGAGTCTTGCTTTTTAGATTCTGTTGATGTTATTCGCGCTGGTTAATTTTTTAGTGATATTATATGATTTTTGTATTAGGCCTGACTGAAGAGTCAGGCTTTTTTATTTAACCTTTGAAAGAATTTTATGAACATCATTTTCGACACAACATGCTTAATGCCACAACAAATCACCGGCATTGGCGTCTACGCTCAGCAGCTTTTACTTGAACTCATAAAAAAGAATCCCTCTGTAAAATGTGTATTTAAGGGATCACGTTTCTTCGCTGAAAACTCTCTTTTAGATAAAACGGGTTTGTCAGCGTCACCTTATTGGCCAGTGCTTAATGATTTGTGGCTGAAATCGTCATCGATTTTTCATGGTCCGGATTTTAAAATGATTTGTGAGAACAAAAAAATTCCTAGGGTCGTCACTGTTCATGATCTCGTGGTGTTTCATGATGGTTTTAATGATCCGAAATTTAGAGAACGGGGTCAGCAAGCTCTTCATCATTTACTGGACAAACAACGCCCCGATCATATTATTGTGCCAAGTCGTGTGATTCAAGAAGAACTGATAGAAAGATTCCCACATTATAAAGATAGAGTGACGGCCATTCATCACGGTGGGGATCATCTTTATCAATCACTGTCTGAAAAGTCTGAACCCGTGTCTTTTAATTCTAAAAGTCTTTTTGAGCAGCCTTATTTTTTGTTCGTTGGACACCTTGAGAATCGTAAAAATTTATCCGGAATGATCAAAGCCTTTGAAGTTTTTTGTGAAAAAAATAAAGAACATCAATTCGTAGTGATTGGTAAAAACGGATTTGGTGCTGAAAATATCCATGCTTTAATTTCGTCTTCAAAATACAAAGCCCGGATTCATTGGCTGGGTTATGTTTCGCAATCTGAGCTTAAAAATTTCTATGCACACGCTTGTGCATTTGTTTTTGCATCCTATTACGAGGGTTTTGGCTTTCCCATAATTGAAGCCATGATTGAAGGTGCCCCTGTCATAACGTCAAATTATGGTGCGATGAAAGAGGTTGCTGGTGAGGCCGCTCTCTTTGTCGACCCCAAAGAAATTGAGTCTATGGTAGCTGCCTTTCATAATGTGATAGATCCAAGTTTAAGAGAAATGTTGATTTCAAAAGGACAAATAAGAGCCCAAGACTTTCGATGGTCTAGTCATTCGGATCAAACACTGAGCGTGTATCATAATATTTCTTATTAAATTCATGGGTTCTTGAACAAAGTTCTTATATACAAAAAAAGAACGTTCGTTTATGTGGCAAACTGCTAAAAATAAACTTTATTTAAAAAATGCCATGTAAAACTTTGTCTCAATTCCAGAATTTTGTTGAGTGATTTTAAATTAAACCGATAACTTATCCATGTCGGCTCTCCGTTACTTGTTTTATTTCTTAATCTTATCCATCTCTTTTGCATGTGCAAAAAAAGACAGTTCATCGTCGTCAAAATTAATCTTACAAATGCCCAAGGCCCTTCAAGAAAAAGCGGGGATTGTGCAAGGTTTTTCTTCCAGTGCTTGTTTTGCTGTGAGCATTCTTGGTGACAGTATTCCAGAAGTTCAGCCATCCAGTTGTGATGGTCGTTTTGGCGTATTTGCAGGCCTTGTACCCGCCGGTGGTTCCATTGAAATTGAGACAACTTTTGGGCAAAACAGAACGATCGATATTTATTATATTGTGAGTGATCAGGGCTGTAACAATTTTGATATTAAACAAGGTCTAGGTGAAGTGTTTGGTTCTAATAAAGTTCATAGAATCTCGCGCACCGAAGGTGTGGCTTTTGATAAACCAGAAGTCGTCGTCGAAGTGAACATTGATTGGCCCAAGCGTGAAAATAGCCTGGCACAACTTCTCAGTCTACCGGCGAGCTGTTTAAAAGGTGATGACCCGCTGGATCTTATGGCGATTAAACAGGCGAGCCTTGTTCAAGGTGCGGCTCGTGGGGTCACTCAGAATGGTTCACAAATTCAAG
>CAYMBT010000015.1:18275-18955 GCA_964388755.1 uncultured Pseudobdellovibrionaceae bacterium
TCCGTATTATCCATCAAAAATTAGATATGAAAAGTCCAACTCAATGGACAGGTCGGATTCAACCTGTACGTTTAGGAGAAGAGCAATGATTCAAAGGTCCGTATTCACAATTTTAATAACTCTCTTATTCTCCCATCAACTTTTGGCAGCCAACTTTTTGGTGGTCGAAGGAAAACTGACGGATTCCACAGGTCTTGTTCCGATTGAAGCCAGCAGTGTGACCTTTCAACTTGAAGTTTATAGCCCAGGGGCTGAACAATGTCGCCTCTACCAAGAAATTCATGGGCCAGTGAATATGACTTCATCCAATGGTTTTTTTAGTTTAAAATTGGGGGCTGGAAGTACGCCTGTTGGTAATTTTGTAGCTTCCATGAATAATTCTTCGGGAACACTCTCTGGCTTAACTTGTACTTCCGGATCAACCTATACTCCTGGAGCAACAGCTTCAAGAAAACTCAGAATCTCTTATAATACAGGAAGCGGCTATCAAACATTACAACAAATGATCGATATCGGCTCTTCACAGTACGCTCAGTATGCCTATAGTCTTCAGGGTCGAAGTGCTAGTGATTTTGTATCAATCAATAATACGACTGCGGCTGTCACCCAAGCTAATTTAGAAAATATTTTTAACAATCCAGCTTCTGTGACAGAACTGAGAAGTTTGATTGATGGAACAA
>CAYMBT010000015.1:18965-23753 GCA_964388755.1 uncultured Pseudobdellovibrionaceae bacterium
ACTTTATAATAGTGGAACACCTGTTGCTGTGGTCGAAAATAACAATCAGAAAATTACAAATTTAGCAGCTCCAACCATTGCGAGTGATGCTACTAACAAAAGCTATGTGGATAGTCAAATCGCTGGGCTTGCTACAGATACAGTTACACTTTCAGCCCTCTCTGTTGGCGATGTCGGAGAAGTCCTTTCTTGGAATGGTACTCAATGGACGGCTTCTGCTCCAGGACTTGATAATACAAAGCTACCTCTTGCGGGTGGAACAATGTCAGGGAACCTGAATATGGGAGGTTCGCAAATCACCAATGCCACCGACATCTCTTTGACCAACAACCTGACTGTTGGAAGCGGGGTTACTGTCACTGGCGGAATTGGAGTTGGAACAGGCATTAATTCTGGTGGAGCAATTACTTTAGAAAACGAAATGCCCCTTCAATTAAGAGAACTTGGTGCAAATGGTGTTAACTTTGTGGGTTTAAAAGCTCCGGCCAGTCTTGGGTCTGATATTATATTTACTCTTCCGTCCTCTGATGGTGTTAATGGACATGTCTTACAAACCGATGGTGCCGGAAACTTATCTTTTGTTCCCTTAGCGGCAGCCCCAGTCAATTCAGTTTTTGGCAGAACGGGTAGTGTGGTTTCTTCTGCTGGAGATTACACGGCTTCACAAGTAACAAACATTGCTTCAGGAAATATCGCCGCAGTCGATGTCCAATCAGCCATCAATGAACTCGATGTTGAGAAAGTGGCATTAAGTGGCGCTACAATGGGCGGAGCCCTTACAATAGGTCAAACTAATGAACTCAGACTTGGGGACGCTGATAATTCAAATTATGTTGGATTTGTTTCACCAGCAATTCTGGGTGCTAATAGAATTTGGGAACTCCCAGCCAATGATGGAACATCAGGACAAGTCCTTTCAACTGATGGCGCAGGTGTTTTAAGTTTTACGACCATACCCACTGGCGGTGAAGTCAACACGGCTTCGAATTCAGGTATTGGTGGAGTCGGTGTTTTTGGATTAAAAACAGGTGCCAATCTAGAGTTTCGAAACATAAATGCTGGTTCAAATAAGATCACTGTATTTAATGACTCTGCTAACTCAGAAATTGATATCGATGTGAATGAAGCTAACCTTAATTTTGCGGCAATCCCCAACACCCCCGCTGGTGGAATTGCGGCCACAAATGCGCAAGCCGCTATTAATGAACTTGATAGTGAGAAGCTCGATAGAGTGGGTGGTACAATGTCAGGAGCTCGTAATATGGGTCCTGTGAGTGGCGCAGCCGGCGACAGTGGTCGAATCAATTTCCAAGAGCTCGCTGCGAACGGTACTAATTTTGTGGGTTTCAGAGCCGCCGATGCATTAGCAGCCGATGTGATTTGGACCCTGCCATCTAACGACGGTGCTCCAGGACAAGTGCTACAAACCAATGGCGCTGGCGTTATGTCGTGGCAAACTGTTGCAGGTGCCAGCGGAGATATTCTTAATGGTGGAAACTCAACTGGCGCAGATTTATCTATTGGTTCGGTCGACAACTTTGCTCTTAATTTAGAAACAAATAATATAACTCGGGTTCATATATCACCAGCTGGCAATGTTGGAATAGGTAATATTGCTCCTCTACAAAAGCTCGATGTTGAAGGGGGCATACTCTCTGGTCCCCAGGGGGTATCGGCTGGCCAAGGTGGTTCAATTCGCCTTGAAGAGCTTGCAGCAAGTGGTACAAACACCGTAGGATTTCGAGCTCCAGATGCCATTGCAGCGGATATTATTTGGACTCTGCCTCCCAGTGATGGGACTTCAGGACAAGTGCTTTCAACAGATGGCGCGGGCATTCTCTCTTTTACAAGTATTCCCAATTCACCTGTCTCTGATGTCTTCGGACGAACAGGCAATGTGGTTGCCCAACCTGGAGATTATTCAGCCAATCAAATAACAAATAATCCGTCGGGCTCTATAACGGCGACTGATGTCCAATCTGCGATCGATGAACTTGAACTTAATAAAGTCACTGTTTCAAGAATTATTAACGCAGGCCCTGGTCTATCAGGTGGTGGAACTTTAGTTTCCGATCAAACTTTTTCAGTGGACATCAACGGTACAGCACCTCTTGCTGCTGCAGTTGATAATACTGATGAGATTTTAATTTATGATGTTTCTGCTTTCTCTCTTCGAAAAGCCACTCGCTCTGAATTAGTGCGCACTGAAGCTGAAGTTGATGCCTTTGTCGCCAACAATGGCTACGCGCAGGATTCTCAGAAGGTCAATCGAACGGGTGATCAGATGACTGGAGATTTAAGATTAAGAAGCCAAAGTCGACTTCAACTTGAAGATTCTGGTGTCAATGCTATCTCACTTCGTGCTCCTGCAAGTACAGCTAATTATGTCCTCACATTACCAGCTGGTGCACCAAATAATGGAGATCTTCTTGTCAGTGATTTTTCTGGCAATTTAAGTTGGATGCCTGATTCACTAGGTAACCATCAAGCCAGTCAAATTTTATCTATGAATAATAACTCCATCGTTAATGTGGGTTCAGGTGCAGTGGAAGCCCCGGGTATTGCTTTTAATGGTTCGGGTACAGGTTTTTATTCTCCAGCAGCCGGCGCTGTTGCTTTAGCAACAGTCGGTGTTAAAAGACTTCATGTTGATCATTTAGGATCGATGACTATTACTGGAGCAGTAAAGCACGAAGACATTGGACCCACTGCTGGCTCAGTATTTGATTTTGCGACTAGTAATATTATTTACACAACAAGCAGTTGTGGCTCATTTACTTTAAATAATTTAAAGCCGGGTGGAACTTATAAATTTGCCGTCATGGGTGGAGCTGCACAAACTTGTACATTTGTTGCTTATGCAGGATTAGGCGTTACTCCTTTGACCATGCGATACAATGGCTTATCGGCTGTAACAGCAGGGTATGCTGCGCTTTTTACAATTCTTGTCTTAGGGAATGATGCATTGTTTTCAATGGAGCAATACAACTAATATTATTGTCCCTGTCAGCAACACATCTTTTAATTTTTTAAGAGTGTGCAAGCTCAGAAATCAGTTTTAATCCTACTTTTTAGTCTTGGTAGAATTAATAACTCTCTTATTCTCGGGATCACAATCTTCCCAAGTGGGTTGATCGTTTTCATCATTATAAATTTTAAGTTGCATCTTATTATCGCGGATCCTGAGTTCTGTGGTTTCTCCAAAAGAAATGATCTCGCAAAGGGTTTGTGAACCAAAATTGGCCGGATCAAAAATTCGGAACATGATCGTTTTTGCGCCATGGGCCCATGCGGTAATAAAAAGGGGAGACTTGTTTTTAAAAATTACCTTTTCAATATCAACGTTACCAAAAGGGACTTCAGTGGGTTTGTAAGTGACGCTTTGTGAACCTTCAGTAAACTGAATCACAGAAATTTTAACTTTTGAATCAGTTAGGTTTTCAAGACGAGCAGTGGCGTTCCAGTTTTGTGCGAAAACCGGTGAAGCGAAAAGTAGAGAGAAAACTAAAAAATAAAACATGATTTTCATAAAACCTCTTTTATGGAACAATACAAGCTCGTCGTGCTCGTCCTAAACATTGTAATGTGACTTGTCCGGAATCCACAATGCACTGAGCGCAATTGTAAATAGCGTTAGCGTAATTATTATTTTGTGTTGATGAACTGGTGCCGTAGTATCGCGCGAGCAAAGTTTTAATATTTGTTGTATTATTATCCAGTGCTTTTTGGTGAAGAACAGCCATCCCTATCTCGAGTTGTGCGACCATTGAACCTGCCATGTTGTTGTAATAGGTTCTACCGTCTCTCACTTCAGTGTATCCAGGAACCTTGGATTGAAACCAGCCCCCGCGCGAAAACAGATCTCTTGCTGTGCTCACTGTCACTTGTGAAAGTCCAGCGGCTGTTGAAGCACTTCCAGGTGTAGTGTCTTGCGGACGAAAACAGGACTCTCGAAAGGCTTTGCATGTTAATACTCTTGGAGAGTAACTGAGCCCATGTGCTGAGACCAATGCCTGACTGACTTCCATAATATAATTGGCTCTTTGTAAGTCACTCATACCCAGCCATTCTACGTTGGTATAAGAATCAGCTGTTCTCCGGCTTTCGCTAAAACTGGCTGTGCGTGGTGGATAGAGGTTACTTAGTGCAGAGCCAGTTCTTCGAGGTCGGCTTTGCTGACCACCACCAGTGACTTCTGAACGATTTCCATTATCTGGGCCACCTTCTTGAAGGGTTTCAGGAGCTAATGTGACTGGCGCTATATTAGCTTGGTGTGTACGACCATCCTGAGAGGTAAATGTCGCTTGAATATGACTTCCATTGACTTGAAAAGTCCCACAGCGACCCACTTCTGAATGACCTTGTGTGCGGCAGTAGGCCGTTCCTTGACCCATTTGCGAGCACCGATGGGAGGCCATAGGTCTATAATTGCTAAATGCGTTGGGTTTACAAAACCATTCTGTATTGGCATGGACTGAAATCGAAAACAATGAAGCGAATATAATAAATAGGATTTTATTCATAAAACCATCATAAAGTTCGCAGGCTTTTTTAGAAACCCTAAACATAATAATCTAGCCTGATAGCTTGACGTCATTGTTTTGATTTATGGATTGAGAATTGTGCAGTTAATGAGAGACAGCAAGAGCTCTTTGATTAAGAAGCGGCATTGGGTCAATAGGCTTAAGTCTATGTCGAACCTCAAAGTGCAAGTGAACACCTGTGGCCCTTCCAGTGCGACCCATCAAACCAATTTTTGCGCCTTTTAAAACTTTTTGACCTTGTCTG
>CAYMBT010000016.1:0-9028 GCA_964388755.1 uncultured Pseudobdellovibrionaceae bacterium
GGCTCAAAACTTTTTTAAAAATACTGACGTCAAAGTTTATCAAGCTTCACCTTTTTTAATCTCTTCAAAGATCGTCTCAAGCACATTGATCCGGGAGAGTTTAGCTCAAAAAGAGGTCAAAAAAGCGGGAGAGCTTTTAGGTTATCCCTATAAAATTTCGGGTTCAGTGATCAAAGGCAATCAGCTGGGACGAAAAATCGGTTATCCAACAGCCAATCTTACTATCCCTCAAACTTTTTTGCCAGGTGACGGCGTCTATGGGGGAGAAGTCTTTTATAAGAATCAAAAATATAAAGCAGTATTAAATATTGGTACTCGTCCCACGGTTGACCAAGATGAAAGCAAAAAGATTGAGTGTCACATCCTCAATTTTGGTGAAAATCTTTATGATGAATTTTTAAGTTTCGAATTTCACTTTAAAATCAGAGACGAGGTGAAGTTTTCGTCTATCGATCAGCTGAAAGAGCAAATCAAAAAAGATATCGATTTTGCAAATAACCAATGGAGTTCACCTGGAAACTAAAAAAGCGCAATTGCAGTATCTTTCTCTTCAGACAGACCGAAAAAATTTAAGGTTTTTCTCTGATGTTTTGGATGAAAAATTATCTTTTGACCTTGAGAGTATTGAAGACGCCACTGATAAGACACACTTGATCAAGACTCTTAAAAAAGCGCCAGTGACTTTGATTGAGAGTGACTTGTGCTATGATGTTTTTCAAAATTTGCAACATCACAGCTCTTTAAGCTATCGCTTGGGATATTCAGATATTGTCGTCAATAAAGCCAAATCTCTGTGGGGTGAGAACCTCTTTTCAGAGGCTTTTTATCAATGTTTTATGAGAGTTTTAAAAAAACAAAGGTTCAGCGGTTCGGTTCTTTTTTTGGGTGTAAAGCCTATATCGATACCAATAATTGAAGTTCTCTCTCGTTACGGTTTCTCTGATTTTGTATTTCTTGATACAAAGGATTCTACGTTGGAATTTCATAACATTCAAAATCGATTGAAGACTTTTTTATCCGGTCATGTCTCAAAGGTAGTACCTAGTTATTTTTTAAAGAGTCAAAAAAACTTTTCACTTTGCTTTGTCGTTGACGATGTCTATGATTCTCAGATCTTAGAGGATATGAGTTATTTTCATTTTCTTTCTGACCATTCCTGTGTTTTTGATCTTTCACGAAGATCTAATTTTTTATTTAAAGAAGTTAAAGCACTTGGTGTTGAGGTTGTAGAACTTAAGACCATTGAAGATTATTACCTCGACGTCTTAGTGTCTTTTATTAACAATCAAGCTTTTAATGCTTAGTCTTTGAGCTAACTGAGTCTTTTTTTAAATTAAAAATTGATTTGAATCTCTTGAGTTAAGGCAAGCTCTCAACCTCTGGTCTTTGGTCGAGTTAACTTTTGCTGCGGATCCTGTAAACTATTATAAGCACAACATATTTTGGAGGAATCTTTCGTGTCAACAAAAGAGCTTGCCAATGTCCTTATGGACAATAAATTAATATCTCCAGTTCAGCTTGAAAAAGCAAAAATGGAGCAAAGAAAATCTGGATCAAGCTTAACCTCGATTCTTTTAAAACAAGGTCTTCTAAAGCCCAGCGACCTCAGGCAACAGCTGTCTGAATTATTTGGCTTTCCTGCCATTGATCTTAATGCGTTTGATGCCGATCCTGAAGCTCTCAAATTAGTCAGTGCCGAGCAATGTAAAAAACATAATATCTTGCCCCTCTCAAAAGCAGGCGGAAGCCTTGTTGTTGCTTTTTCTGATCCCACAAATATTTTTGTTCGCGATGATATTTCGTATATTACCAGATGTAAAATTCAACCTGTGATTGCTTTGGATACTGAGATTTCATTTGCTATCGAAAAATATTATGGCGCTGCTGGTGAATCAGCAGGAGATATTATTTCTGAGATGGAAGTCGAAGATGGTAACGAGGCCATACCCAGTTACGAGATCGATCAAAGTGAAGAGCCAGTGATTCGATTTGTAAACACTATGTTGATTGAAGCCATTAATTCTGGAACTTCAGATATTCATGTTGAGCCTTTTGAAAAGTTTTTACGTGTCAGATTTCGAAAAGACGGCCAACTGATAGAAAAGTATCGACCACCAGCTCAGATTGCATCCGCGCTATCCAGTCGTCTTAAAGTTATGGCAAGGTTGAATATTACCGAAAAAAGAAAACCTCAAGATGGTCGTATTCGTATCGCTGCCCCCGGAAAAGCTCCGGTAGATTTTCGTATGAGTGTGTGCCCCACTGTGGGTGGCGAAAAAGTGGTACTCCGTATCCTTGATAAATCCAATTTAAAACTTGATCTGAGAGATTTAGGCTTTGAAGAAGAAGAACTAGAAAAATTTTTATCAGCTCTTCATCGTCCACAGGGACTTATCCTTGTGACTGGGCCAACGGGCTCTGGTAAGACGACAACACTTTATTCAGCTCTTTATGAACTTCATGATATTACAAAAAATATTTGTACAGCAGAAGACCCTGTTGAGTTCAATATTGAAGGTATTAACCAAGTTCAAGTTAAACCAGATATCGGCTTTAATTTTTCTGCGGCTTTAAGATCATTTTTACGACAAGATCCTGATGTGATTCTTGTTGGAGAAATCCGAGATCATGAAACCGGAGAAATTGCATTTGAAGCTGCTTCAACAGGTCACTTGGTTTTAAGTACACTCCATACCAATGATGCGACAAAAACCATAGATCGTTTGGTGAATATGGGTATTCCTGGTTTTTTAGTGACTTCGACAGTGGAACTGATTCTTGCTCAACGACTCATCTCTCGAATTTGTGAAAGTTGTAAAGTTGAAGATCGAGTGACTCCAGAGGTGCTTATTGATTTAGGCGTTCCTAAAGAAGATATTCATTCTTTTAAATGTATGAAAGGTGCTGGTTGTCCTGCTTGTGATGGTACCGGAAAAAAAGGTCGAGTTGCCATTTATGAGGTCATGCCTATGGCTGATTCTATCAGAGATGCAATCCTCACCGGAGCAACTCCACTTCAGCTTCGTCGCGCGGCCTTAGTGGGTGGAATGATTTCTTTAAGAATGTCGGGTATTACAAAGCTTAAAAAAGGACTCACTTCTGTACAAGAAGTGCTTTCAAAAACCATGAAGGATCCTGAATTTTGATGAATCTCGTACAGCTTCTTAAGTTTGCTAAAGAGCGGGGAGCCTCGGATATCCATATTGCTGCCGGTACGGCTCCTGGTCTTCGTATCGATGGTAAAATTGTTCGAGTAAAAATGGAAAAATTAAGTTCAGAAGAGTCCCGAAGAATTTGTTATTCGGTTCTTAATGACAGTCAAAAAGCTAAATTCGAACAAAATAAAGAGTTAGATTTTAGTTTTGAAGTTAAGGGCGTGGCTCGGTTTCGAGCGAATTATTTTTTCTCTAAAAACACTGTGGGTGGAGCATTTAGACAGGTTCCTAATAAAATTCCAGATTTTAGAACTTTAGGGTTTCCAGAGTATCTCAAAGGGCTCACCAATACGCCCAATGGACTGATACTTGTTACTGGTCCTACTGGTTCCGGAAAGACCACAACCATTGCAGCTCTTTTAGATATTATTAATAAGTCAAAATATGGTCATATTGTGACTCTAGAGGATCCTATTGAGTATATGCATAGCCATGATCGCTGTGTTGTCAGTCAGCGAGAGATCGGTGGAGATTCAATCTCTTTTAGCCGCGCTTTGAAGTCAGTGGTTAGACAAGATCCCGATTATTGTTTGATCGGAGAGCTGAGAGATCACGAAGCCATTGAAACGGCATTGCAATTGGCGGAAACGGGTCACCTTGTTTTTTCAACACTTCATACGAACTCAGCCATTCAAACCATTAATCGTTTGGTGAGCGTCTTTCCGTCGGATCAACAAGACCGAATACGGGTTATGTTGAGTTTTACTTTGCAAGGAGTACTGAGCCAAAAACTTTTACCCAGTAAAAAAGGCGGAAGGGTTCTTGCCTATGAAATTCTTTTGATGAATCCAGGTGTTCGAAACCTTATTCGTGAAAACAAGCTTCATCAAATTGAGACTATGATGCAGGTTGGACAAAAGAAGACTGGGATGATCACTCTGAATCAACACCTTTTTCATCTTTTTAAAACTGGTCACATTAGTAAAGAACAAGCCCTTGAAAATAGTTTGGACGTTGAAGCCCTGATCACCATGTTTTCTAAGGCTGGTGTGTAGTGCCAACTTATAATTACGTTGCTCGCGCTTTTAACGGAAAAAACATTCAAGGCACCATCGAAGCCAACAATGAGTCCGAAGCGCGCATCATGTTGAGAGCTAAAAAACTAATACCTGTATCGGTGGGTGTTGGAACTCTGAAATCAAAGAGACAAGAGGGCGCCAAAGTCAGCCGTGTGAAAGTCAAATCCAAGGATTTGCAAATTTTTACTCGCCAGCTTTCTGTCCTTATTTCATCAGGTGTACCACTGTTACAGGCCCTTGAAGTATTATCTCAAACTCCAAGGGGCAAAGGACTTGATTTTGCTCTTAAACAGATTGTGGCCGATATCTCTGAAGGAAAAAAATTAGGACAAGCCTTTAAATCCCACCCCAATGTTTTTAGCAAATTTTATATCAATATGCTTATTGCTGGTGAAGAGGGCGGGGTTTTGGATGCGGTTCTTTTACGTCTGGCAGAGTACATTGAAAAATCAGTGAAACTTCAGGGGAAAATTAAATCAGCCATGTCTTATCCTATAGTGGTTCTTGCGATTTCACTTTTAGTTGTGACCGGCCTTCTTGTCTTTGTGATTCCAAAATTTGTGACCATCTTTGACGGCTCGGGCATGGAAATGCCAGCCCTCACTGTTTTGGTAATGAAGATGAGTAATTTCGTTCGAGAGAAATGGTACGTATTGATTGCATCCGTTGCGATGTTTTTCTTTAGCGTTCGTTATTATATTAATACGCCACAAGGTCGAAATAATTTTGATAACACTATGGTGAGACTGCCTATTTTTGGTGAGTTTATCATTAAAAGTTCGATGGCTAAGTTTTCTCGAACTTTGTCGACTCTTTTGGGCGCCGGTGTTTCGATCATGGAAGCCCTGGATATCGCAGCGAACACAGCTGGAAATTCTTTGATTGAAACAGCGTTGATTAAATCTAAAGCAGCCGTGGCAAAAGGTAAACTTCTTTCAGTGCCTCTTTCTCAAGAGCCGTTTATTCCTCATATGGTGACGCAAATGATAGCTGTTGGAGAACAGACGGGAGCACTGGACAGCATGCTTGATAAGGTCGCAGACTTTTATGAAGATGAAGTTGATGTGGCGGTCAATGGTATTACTAGTGTGATGGAGCCCATCATGATTGTTGTGCTTGGTGGTATTGTGGGATTTTTTGTTATTGCCATGTATTTACCGATTTTCAAGATGGCCGGTGGTGTTTAAGTGTTGATAAACACCCAAAAAGTTCAATCTTTTGATTTTTCTAAGACAGAAAGTCAGTCTTTTGCTATTCATATTATTAGATTTGTATTTTTAGTTGTGGTTTTTTTGATCACTCTATCGTTTCAATATTTAGAAAACAGAGTGATTGCTGATGGGATTTATTATCCTCTATTTTCTCTAATCTTTCTTTCTTTTGTTATTCAATCAACCTATCTTATTTTATTTAATAAACTTTATTCAAAGGTTCTCTTAACATCGAGCCTCTTTTTTTTTGAAGCGCTTTACATCACAGGTCTTATTTATTTTATCGGTGTTCAACAGTCGATACTGATTTTTCTTTATTTAGTGAACCTCATATTATTTGCTGTTTTATTTCAACGAAAAGCGGCCATGGTTTTAGCCCTTTGGACTTCGATTCTTTTTACTCTGATTGTTTCAATTGATACGAGCCTTGAGGGAAACACGGCCTACCTTGCCGTCGGGGTCAATAACCTCGCTTTTTTTACCATTTCTTATCTAGCAGGATTCTTGAGTGAACAACTTAATTTAGTGGGTTTGCAACTTAAAGAGAAATCCCGTGATGTTCGAATTCTTAAAAATCTCAATGAAATGATACTCAAAAACATCAAGTCAGGCCTGATCACCGTCGACAACCAATTTAATATCATTCAAGCCAATCCCCAATCGTTATCATTATTAGGTAAGACCCTGGAACAGATAGAGACTGTGAACTTAAGTCACTTCTTTCCAGAATTAGATTCTAATAACGTCTCATTAGAGGATTTTGATTACATCTATACTCGTCAAGGTGAACGCCGAGTTTTTAAAATGAGCCTCAGTGAACTGAAAGATGATTTTAATTTAAAACAGGGTCTGATCCTGAGTTTTACAGATGAAACCCTACTTAGGGGTTTAGAAACCCGAGTTCGTCAAAGTGAAAAAATGGCTGCCATTGGCCAACTGGCAACAGGCATAGCTCACGAAATCAGAAACCCACTTGCTGGTATTAGTGGCAGCATACAACTTTTACAGAGCAACAGCCACGATATGGAGCCAGAGCAAACAAAAAAACTGATGACCATCATATTAAGGGAGATCGATCGACTGAATCATTTGATCACCGAGTTTCTTGATTTTGCAAAACCCGAAGCCCCGATGGAGGATCATATCGATCTGGTTCGGCTATTTGAAGATTTAATTCAGCTCATTCAAAATGATCCTAAAATTAAAAAAATACCCATCGAAATTGTTTCTGCAGATAAGCAAGTTGTTTTAGGTAATAGAGATAAATTGAAACAGGCGTTTTTAAATATTATTGTCAACGCTGTTCAGGCCTGCGAAGTGGATGAAAAGGCAAAAGTAGTGATTACTTTGCTTAGAAAAAATCAATTAATCCTTATTTCAATTAAAGATAACGGCAGTGGGATGAAAAAAGAACTTAAAGAAAGAATCTTTGAGCCTTTTTACACGACAAAACCAAAAGGGACCGGTCTAGGTCTTGCAATTACCCATTCTATTTTTGAAAGTCATAAAGTCCCTATTTTGGTTGAAAGTGAACTGGGACAAGGCACAGAGTTTAAACTGACATTTAAAGCTCTCAACCAGTAAGAAATTAAAAAAAAATATCTTAAGGTTCAACAAATTCAAAACTCTTCCTAGTAAATCTAAATTCAACAGTGAATCATGCTAAAAAGTGTTTTTAAAAATGAAATCATCACCCTATTCAACGCGCCGCTTACGTACTTAGGAAGAGGACTTGTTATAAACTTGCCCTAATTTGCGAATCCATCGAAAATAAGATTTTGGAGGAATGAATGAAACCTAGAATTCTTGTTGTCGATGATGAAGAGTCCATTCGCGAATTTCTTGAGATCATGCTCAAAAAAGAAGGCTATGAAGTCACTTGTGTTGAGGACGGTCAAAAAGCGAAAGATATTCTAGTTAAAAAAACTTTTGATCTTATTATTTCTGATCTTCAAATGCCCAATGTAACTGGTATTGAACTCCTTCAGCACGTCAAATCACAGTATCCTGAGCTTCTCTTTATGATGATCACGGCTTTTGGTACCACAGAAACTGCCGTTGAAGCCATGAAAATGGGTGCTTATGATTATATCACTAAGCCGTTTAAACTGGATGAAGTTCGTATTAATATTGCCAACGCCCTTCGTAGTCAGCATCTTGAGTTTGAAAATAAAACATTAAAAAAAGAACTTAACCGCGAATACAGTTTTCAAAGTATTGTGGGTAACTCTTCAGCCATGCATCATATCTATGATTTAGTGAAAAGAGTTTCGTCGACACCAACAAATATTCTTGTGACTGGTGAAAGTGGTACCGGAAAAGAAATGGTGGCTAAAGCCATACATTATAATGGCCCCCTCAAGGATCGCCCCTTTATCACCATTAACTGTGGTGCTATTCCAGAGTCTTTGATGGAATCTGAAATGTTTGGACATAAAAAAGGTTCATTCACAGGGGCTGTTGCTGATAAAGCAGGTCTTTTTGAAGTGGCTGATGGTGGGACACTTTTTTTAGATGAGGTGGGCGAGTTACCCGTCACCATTCAGGTTAAACTTCTTCGTGCTATTCAAGAGCGAGTCATTCGTCGGGTAGGTTCAACTGAAGACACCCACGTTAATGTCAGATTGATTGCAGCCACCAACCGAAATCTTGAAGAAATGGTTGAGGATGGGACTTTTAGACAAGATCTTTTTTATCGTCTGAATGTGATTCAAATTAAAACTCCGCCACTCAGAGAGCGAAAAGAAGATATTCAACTTTTAGCCGAGCATTTTCTTAAAAAATACAATGAAAGGCTTAACAAAAGTGTGGAATCTATCACTGTTGATGCCATGAATATTTTAAAAAAATATGATTACCCCGGAAACGTCAGAGAGCTTGAAAATATCATAGAGCGAACTGTGGCTCTTGAGGCCGGAGCATCTATTTTACCTGAAAGCTTACCCCCATTTGTGAATACGGTCAGTGGGTCTAGGCAATTGGTATCGAGCGAAGGAATTGAGATCACAGAAGATGGAATCGATCTTGATAAAGTGATTGGTCAGATCGAGAAAGAACTGATCATCAAAGCCATTCATGCCGCCAACGGTATAAAAAAACGGGCTTCAAAGCTTTTATCCATCTCTTTTCGGTCAATGAGATATCGTGTCGAGAAATACAATCTCGGATCTATCTCTGATGACGAAATGGATGACGAATAAAGGATTAAGGTCGAGGATTTCTTAAGTGTTTTTTGTGTTCATAGACACTATCTGCCTTGCTTGGGTATAATAATGCTTCCAGCCCATGGAGGGTGCTGTCCTTGCGAAACACAGTTCTTTTTCTCACACTCATTTTAGCTTTTAACATCTCGTTGGCTCAAGAAACCACCAGCGCCGAAGACTATTATCGGGGTGATGATTTTGTCAGCGGAACCCCAGCGCCTCGTGTTGTTGAAGAGCCGCCTGCACCGCCTCAAGCTGCTCGCCCTAGAGTCAGAACAGAGCCAGCAAGACCCAGTGTTCCGGTCACTGGCGGTCAAGGTGGTGTGTTTACCGATACCAGTCAGCGAGATCGAACTGCTCCTATATTTCCAAAATTTCAA
>CAYMBT010000016.1:9038-22861 GCA_964388755.1 uncultured Pseudobdellovibrionaceae bacterium
TTTCAACAGGTCTTTAATGAGTGCGGTGAGGGTTGCAATGCTGGACGAGCCCAATGATACGGTTCAAGAGGCAATCGAAGTTGTCACCCCTCTGGAAATGCCATTGATGTTCATAGTTTGATTTGCAATGGCGTCACTTATAACGCTTATTCTGATCGATTTAAGCGCTTTGTTGAATGCGTATCAACAAAAAGCCATAATGGAACGCGCTGGAGAGCCCTTTATCGACAAACTTCAACTCGAAACAATTGTCATCTATCTTCAAGAAATCATACAACCTGTCACTGGGATCATGCCCATTTTAGTGTGGGTTGTTGGATTAATGGACGTCAAACTTATTAGGAGATTTTAAAATGTTAAAGAAAAGTTTAATTTTACTACTCTCTTCACTGACATTATTAGTCACTTCATTTTGTGTTCACATGAATGATGATCAAAGAAACATCAGCTCTACGACCTACACGGATCTCAGCAAGAAAGTAAAACCACAGATCATTGAGAGTGCAAAAGGGGATAAAATATTTATTTTCTTTCAAGTTCATGAAGATGAACCCTTAACGACGATTCAAGTTCAGTATCTTTGTGCCGATGATAAAACTAAGGTCAAAAAAGATTGGGATATCTTTAATGTGGCCCATTTCTCTGGTGTCAGTGACCTTATTGACGGAAGCAGTATTCGTATACGTTATTACCCCATTGCAGTTCTCAATTTTAACATTGACGATATTGACGCCCCCGAAGATAGAGCCCCTCTTGATAAAGTCTTTGATCTGAAAGACGCTTGCCCAGCCTCAAAATAAATAGATTTAGGAAGTCAGCTGATTAAGAAGTTCGCCTTGGATTGTAACGACGGCCGATTGAGGCAGATTGTTGCCCCGCTTGGGCCAAGTGCTCGTCAGTTGGCTTAAATCTTTTTTTGAACCAACACCAGGGTGTTGAACAGAAAGAAAAAGTGTCTTTTGGTCAGCCGAGAAACTGGGACCAGTGAGTTCTGCATCCACAGGGGCTGATGCCACTTGCACTGGGATACCAGCAAATTCTCCCTTGAGTGGAATATAAAATAATCCATTGTTGCCAAAAGCTTTATAATCGGGCTGACCAATATCTTTATCAGCCATATCGACAGTGACCCAAAGATTACCTTTTTGATCAAAACAAAGATTGTCAGGACAAGGTAAACCAGAATCCAGGCCTCCGCTGACCCAATTTTTAGAATCAAAATCTAAACCTTCAAAACCATTTTTCTCTGTGATTTTAAATAGACTGCCGTATTTGTTTTTGTGAGCAGAATTTTTAGTGAGTGCAATAAAGATTTCACCGGTTTCTTTGTTCACTTCAATGTCTTCTGGGCGATCTTGTGGAGTGGCGCCGACGGCTTCAGCGGCCTGATGGGAATAGGTCAGGACTTCAAGTTGGGTTTTAAAAATAGTTCTTAAAATCTGACTTTTTTCAAGGTCAAGCGGGAGCCATTTTCCATTGACAGTGTCGGCAGCAAAGAGTGTCCCAGAGTTAAAGTGAAGGCCGGTCGAAACAAATTTATAGATAAAGCCACCGGGACGATCTTCGCCCATATAGACTACAGCTTTAGAATCTTTGGTGGTCACTACTGTTGAACCCTCGTGGGCTGCTCGACCGAGTAACACAAGTTTTGCGGCTTCGCCGGTGAGGGGATTAATCTCAACTACCCAGCCGTAATGTTCAGGTGGAAGGTTAAAATGTTTATACCAATTGAGTTTATCAACGGGTATAAACTCACGCTTTCCATTGACCCACCGAGTGTCTCCATAAAATTCATCATAGTTTTCTTCGCTGGTTAAAAAAGTGCCCCACGGAGTGAGGCCGCCGGCACAATTTGCGAGAGTTCCAACGGCCGTGTTGCTGCCTAGAATTTGAAACTTATTACTAAATGGAATTTTTGTGCGACCATGATAGCGACGATTGTACTTTGATTTTTTTTGCAAAAACCATTGGTCGTTCTGTTTTTTAATATGAAGAATTGATCCGCCCACTTGTTCTTGCTCTTTTATAATTTCATTGATTGAGCGAGTCAGTTGTTGAGTATTTTTTTTATGAAGAAATTCTGGCACCACAGATTCGTGATTGACCCAAAGAAGACCTTCATCTTTGAGACCCTTAAGAGGTAGAAAACTCGTAAAGTCATTATTAAATCCAAAGGTGTCTCCGCGAGTGTTAATCACGTCCCCTTGGGTACAAAGTATATTATAACTGAGTCCATCAGCTAATATAAGGTCATCTGTGGTATTGGGTCGCAATCCCTTGAAAGCTTTTCTTTTTTCTGTGGTTGAACAGCCTGATAACATAAAATCAGTTGCAATGAGCGGAGCCAAAGATAAGTAGGCCGCTTGACTGGTCACAAATTTTAGGAAATCTCTTCGATCATGACTCAATGACATTAAGAACAAGTATCCTAAAACAAGAATAATCGAAAGTAGTTTTTAAAAGACTTTAATAGATACATCATAAATTCATAGATCGAAGTTCCAAATTGGAACCAATCTTCCATGAACCATAAATAATTTTTTGGGTTTAGGTTAAAATCTTAATAGTTGGTCCGCTTTGATACAGAAATAAGCCAAGAGTCAGTCAATACATCTGTATTAGTAATCATTTTGAACCTGAACTTGATAATTTATGGCGATCTTGAATTTTTAATAATATTTCAGGACTTTTGTAGAAATGCTGATCAGACTTCAAAAAAATGAATCAATCTGGGATGAAACAGCCCATTTTCATCTGTTTTTAGACTTTAGGCTTTAAACCCTTAGAAACCAGACCGAATGTTCTGTTGGATAAACAAAGGGGTTAAGTATGAAAAGGAATCCATTAATTATATTTTTACTCGTGGTCGCATTTGCAGCTACTGCAAAGGCACAAACCGTAGAAGACGAACTCATGATTGAAACAGAAACGGCCATTGCTGATTCTGAGGCGGCCATGCAAGAGGCCAAGGAAGCACAAAAAATGGCCACTGAAGAAAGTCGAAGAAGTGAAGTCGAAATTCTTAAGGCTAAACGAGAGTTGGATCGTGCTCGACAAGAAGAAGCGCGTGCTAAGCGTGATATCGTCCGTGCCGAAAAAGAGAGAGCCAGAGCTTTAGAAGAGACAGAAAAAGCCAAACTTGAAGCTGAACAAGCTAAACAAAGCACTTTGATGGCGAAAGATGAACTTAATGATATGGTTTTGAAGCTTGAAGAAGCAAAGCTTGATCAGAAGAAAGCTGAAGACGATAAAAAATTGGTTGTAGATGCTTATGCTGAAGTGAATCGTGAAGTGAAAGAGATGAAAGAAAAATTGTCTCAGGCCAAAAAAGAAGAGTTGATTGCACTTAAGGAACTCAAAAGAGCAGAACTGGGTCTTAAAGATCTTGAAGCCAAAGCAGCCATTTCTTTTAAAACAGCTGACAAAGACACAAGCGTCTTTTTATCGGCAGTCAGCTCGCACAGAGATACCTTAAGAAAAATATCTAAGAAACTCGACGAACTTGAAGTTGAAGTTGAAACAGATAAGTCTTTTTATGATAAACAAAGACGTAATCGTTTGACTCGCACATTAGGTTCAACGGTTAAAAACACAAATGGTAAGGTAGCAAAAGTTATGACCTCGGGTTGTAATATTCGTAACTATCCAAGCCTAGCTTCCAATGTACTTGGTCAATCCGATCAAGGTGTTGAGATGAGAGTCAAAAAACACAATCGCGGTTGGTATACCGTTATCCATAACGGCCAAAAAGCCTTCATGGGCGCTGGTTGTTTTGAATAATTAAATACAACTTATAACCTTGTTGTTTATTTCTAGAAAAGGCTGGCTGTTAAAAGTCAGCCTTTTTTTATATTTTTTTAGGCCCACTCTCATGATTAACAATATCTGCTAAAAAATAAACCATCAAACTATGTAAAATAATTTAAAGACATTAATCTTGTTTTAGTGTGATAAGTTTAATTCAAATTCTCCTTGTATATAACATAATATTTTATGTAAAAAAAAATGAAAGGCCTTTGGCCATGAGTGGCGCGGCTCTTTTTGGCGGGGGAGTGGGCTTGTATTCATCTAGAAAATAGCTTTGTTTCCCTAAGCCCAAGTGATTGAAAGATCGTTTTGTTAGTTATTGCGTAGGTATTATTTTTCTCATTTCATCCACGAATTGATCCATGGTTTGTGGACCATTTCCGGTGAGTACCTTATGGCCCCTATCAAAAACCACATGGGGGTAGCCTGGGTAAAGTTGAACGCCCATTTTTAAGGGGTTTCCGTATTCTATCAAGTAGCCAGAGCGAAAAAGTTCTTGATCCACAAAATACTCAAGACGCGTGAACTGCGGTGAATCTTTCTTAAATATATTTTTTGCAAAAGGAACTTTTGGATAACCCAACCTTAACATCAAAGTTTCTTCAAATTCAGAGACAGTGGTTATGCGAAGTCCTCTGAATGGATTGTCTGATCGAACAACCAGTTTTCCCGACTTTTCATAATGTAATAAAGAATATTGGGTCGATTCAAATGCAATAGGTCCATGACAAATGGCTGCAATAAGAACTTTTTGGTGGGCCCGTCTCAGAACATCACCAAGGTAGGGATTTTGAACAAAATCTACCATAGGGGCATGACCGCCGGGCATAAAAATAAAACCCATTTTTGAAATTTTAAATGGGTCACTGGGATCAGAGTCTTTTTCTAAAATCTCTTTAAGGGAAAAAAAATCTTTTTGAGCCTCATGCTCAAAAAAAGCAGCGACCTCTGTCGAAAATTTTTTAACTTCGGGGTGGGTGTTGGGTAAAGTTTTTGAGATGGGTATTTTACCAAGGTGTTTTTTTGCAAGGTTAATCTCTTTAAGACGCCGGCTGATTTCATCTTTTCTTAAGGCTAAAAAGTTTTCATGTCTTAAATTATTCCAAGGGCTTGGTAAAAAATCTGGGTAGGGTAATAAAGTCTGTTTTAAACCCGATGCTCCTGACCATAAGGGAGCCGAAGGACCTTGAATGTGTATATTTAAATCCATCCCATTGATATCAAGTTGTGGAGGCTCACCATCAGGAGTCACAAAAACAAAATCAAATTGGTCTTCATAAACTTCAAGAAGTCGAGCCAGCTCGATCAAAAAAAAGCCTGTTGAAATAGAACCCACTGCGCTGGGCGTTTGTAATGGAAGCTCTTTGGCTGAAGAAATAATAATCATGGCCTTGGGCTTTTCAAAAGCCAAACTCCACTGAGAATTTATAAGAATAGCGAAGTGTATTAAAATTAATCCTAATAATTGTTTTTTCATTAGCCCAATATAAACCTATTTTTTACTGCTCGGTTGAAAAAAGCTTACTCCTGTAACTCCTACAGGGGTGGCTAAAGTTTAAACACCAATACAATAAATTTTATTGTGAGAAAGAAATAAAGACTTAACGAACTAAAATGAGGCCTGCATAACATGTCTAAAATCGCTATTATCATGCAAACTGGCGCTACACTTCAAGGAAGGGCCTTTGCTCAAACCTAAGTCACTCTTGACTCCAACACTGTCTCCCAACCTTAAATTGATTGATTTTTTTTTAAGTCTGCTTTTATACAAGCCGATTCATTTTTTGGTTCGGTTTTTTTTTGTGCTGTAGGGCATTGGCAAAGTCTTTTTTGTTCAGTTATAATTGGATATCTAAAAGTTATGAATCCATAAAACTTTGGACTGGACCCAGCTTGCTTAATTCATTGCCTGTTTCTGAGTGAGGGTTACTCTTGATAGCCAAAAGCTGAATCGTTATCGGTTTGGGGCAGAAAATCCTCTTTTATTTTGAATTTTGAAAGCTCAACCTTGTTACTGATTTCCACACCTCTAATAAGACCCATTATATAATCAATAATTGGCAAACCAACTGTATTAGCCATAATTAGTCCTCTTAAAAATCTTTTTATCACCAATTCATCTCTTGAATTTGCCAATTGAATAAAAACTTCTACTGGAGAAAGACCAAGAGAAAGTTTGTTGGCGGTCAACTGAAGATCTTTTTGAAATGATAAATTATCACTCAGTGACTTTAAAATATTAAAAATTTGAAAGTGTGAAGCTCCAGCTTCCATTCCCGATTTATAGAGATATAAAAAATCCAAGATTTGGTAGGGGGTTAGTATTTTTGAAGACTTGGATTTTGTTTTTTGTTTGCTCATGGGGATCCTCGTTTTTTACAATTTTAAGTGGTTGAGTTTTTATTAACCATTTTTTTTGTTATTTCAGGACTTAAGCGAGGTTTTTTTTCTGTATTTATAAATTGATATTTCTAGACAACAAAGCAGAGCTGTCACAACTGATATTATAAACAAGCCAAATACATTCAGTTCGCTTTGGATCATTTTGTATTGTTTTGTAGCAGAGAGTTTTAGAAATTGAAGTCTAGTTCTAAGGCCAGATCGTTGCAGTGATCTTAAAAAAGATACTGCTAACTAATACAAACTTAAAGCGTATAGTCCGAGACTCGAGGTTGATTAGCAATCTCTTATCTTTTCTCAAAGGAATAAATGAAAAACCTAAACTTCAGTTCTCTGTCTATAAAAAGAATGAGTGCTGTGTTACTTTGCCCACTTTTTTTTGCACTTGGTTGCACGGATTCAGGCGGAGGATCTCTTGTTAACAATCCCCAAAACCCACTGGGTGAAGGCCCTGCTCCTGTTAATATAATTTCTACTGGCGAAACTCTTGATCCCACTGATCTTAGCTCTACAGGGAATTACGCTATTCTTGCAAAATCTGGCGTTTCTACCACTGGTGCAACGGCTGTGACTGGACATATAGGAGCCAGTCCCATTGCTTCTACTGGATTGACCGGTTTTGGTATGACCTACGACGCACCTAACGGACGTTCGACATCGGCCTCAGTTGTTGGAGGACATTTTCTTTATGCCTCGGACTACACTTCACCCACCCCATCTAATTTAACTACCGCTATTGGTGTTGTTGAAAGAGCTTACACGGATGCAGCAACAAGAACTGATCCTGACTTTGTTGAGTTTCAAGCCGGTGATTTGAGCGGTCAAACTTTAGCACCTGGTCTCTATAAATGGAGCAACACTGTGACCATACCCTTAGATTTTACAATCTCTGGCTCTGCCACTGATGTATGGATCTTTCAAATCGCAGGTGACTTAACCATGAGTTCAAACAAACAAATTATTTTGGCTGGTGGCGCGCTACCAGAAAATATTTTCTGGGCCGTTGCTGGTGAAGTTGTCATCGGAACAGGTTCAGATTTCTACGGCATAATCATGTCTAAAACCGCCATCGTCATGCAAACTGGTGCTACACTTGAAGGAAGAGCCTTTGCTCAAACCGAAGTCACTCTTGACGCAAGCACAGTGACCCAACCCTAAATTGCAAATGGGCGCTACCGATTTTAAGTCGTAGCGCTTTTTTCATCCTTCAACCTAAGAACTTTTAGATCTTCTTTGAAAAACAATTGGTGCTAGTAAAGAAAAAATCAGCATAATAATCACCCCAGGTATATACCAGCCAAAAACGTACTGAAGCTCGTCGCTCCATGATGGCGGTCTTGAGTCAGTAACAAGACCATAGAGTATAAAAACTAGAACTGAAAGACCAAGCCAAAAAACCAAAGTTGCAGCTGCAATAAATCTATTATCAGTGATCGGCAGCCATTTGATAATAACGAAATTTAACCAAGTCAGCGGAAGAACCCAAAAAAGCCACAGATGCGGTTTATATAAAAAATTATTAAACAAAGGTCCATGAAGCCATTCACCAGCGAGCATGCTGGCCCACATTACTGTCGCACCCATTAGAGAGAAAATAAGGTATTTTTTAATTCTCAAAGCCATTGCCCCTTAAAAAAAATAAATTGTTAAACTTTATAAGAATGCATCTCTGAGTCTCTGTTTTCCGTTTTCAGTGACGAGCGTTCCATGTGTCAGAAGAATTTTTTCGATATCCCAATTCAATATATTTTCAATACTGGTTTTAAAGTCAGTCTTATTTCGTACATAAATTTTCTTTTCTATTTTAGCCCAGCCAAATAGACCGTAATTTCCTATTAATTTAAGAACAGTGCGAGTCAATAGGGATGGGCTCTTGCAAATATGAAGAGCGAGATCTGTTAATATAAGAGTCTTCGATAGTGGATGAAAAAACACAACCTCGTTAAATATCGGGACACCCTGAACTAGCTTATGTTCTAAACTAGGGTTCCACGGAAAATTTTGTTCTTTGCTAATCACAGCATCAAACTTAAAGTCTTTGCGCTTCTTCTCAAGCCCCGGAGCGCAATAGAATTGGGCCAACGGATATGAGGCTTTAAAATCTCCAACAAAAAGATGATGCCACTTATTGGGTGCAATAACGTAGGTGACCTTACCAAGAGCATCAATGCCACTTTTAAGTTCCTCGGTCAGCCGTATGGGCGAATGAACTAACAATGTTCCAGTTCCATCCAGATCAACAATGGTCATGCGTGTTCCAAGTTCTACGCCAAACATTTTGAGATCAGACGAACAGGTCCAAATTTTGTCGGTAAAGGGTTTTAGTGTATGCATCTTGTATAATATCAGAACACTTAAATATCTTTAGGTCAAAAGCGGAATAATCTTCACAACTTCTATTTCTGTTGCAGAGGCTAACAATAAAAAACTGAGTTATTTCCAATACTCAACTGAATCGCGAGATGAGATTATGGAGGAGCCAAGAGATAAGGTTTATTTAAAAAATCATTAAATAATCGTCCCTACCCATGTGTAAGATTATCCATATTGAACAAATCGATGAGACAAACCCTGTCAATTTTTCAGGGCATTGAGATGGTGCTTTGTCGTCCACCATTCTATGGTATTTTTAGTCCAATATGATCCGTTCAATGAGAAATATTTTCTTTTTTTTGGTCCTTCTTCTCGACTGTACTGTCCATGCCAATGGCAACTTCGAGGCTGAAACCAGACAAGGTCTTAAAAATTATCTCAATGTTTTGGTTGAAAATGGTTTTGGTAAATTTGGGACTAGAAATACCTTAGATCTTAGTGATCTCTTTGCGGTGATAGACAACACCCGTTTTATTCAACTCAACGATGAAGTTTTTAGTCGTATTTCAAATAAAACCCGTCGATCGGCTTTTTATACAACAGATGGAAGGGTTCTCGTCAATGCTGATAATCCTCCTTCTTATGCGTTACTAACCCATGAAATTTTAAAGGACGAACAATATGAGGTCACCCATGGGATTGCCACTCTCCATGCTTTACTCACGGCAGAAAATCCAAGCAAGGATGCTCCTTTAATTGCGCAAGTTATCCAACGCTCTCTAGGTATCATAATCGATCGATTCGGCCCTAATGCTGACAGCCCCCATCAATGGGTGGGCGATCAGGAAGTTGAAGGTATTCAAACTGAAAACACGGCTCTTTTTAGTCCTCTCCTCGGTGGAGATATTTCTGGTGGTGGTGGTGATGGCGTAGGCTTTCACTTTAAGTCAAAAGTCTTTCTTGCTCTCATGGAACAGCTCGCTCAACTTTATCGACAAGAATTGGGTTACAGTCGTGAGCGAACCTTAAACAAACTAGCTGACCTGTATTATTTTCTTTCAATCAAAATCTATTTTGAAACTGACTACAATTTGCAAACTTTGGATGAGGCCAGTGTTCGATTTGGAACGGACAAAATTGAGCGGTTGCTCTTTTTTCCTTATTTTGTGAAAGTTCCCCTAAACTTTGACGAAAGGCATGTGAGTGATACCGTTGAAATTATCTTGCAGAGTGATCTGTTTCGCGAAATTCCAAGTCTTGAAAGGAAATACAACTCACCCTGTTTCTGTGTAACAAGAGAGGGTAGAACTCGTCTTCCCTATCTCTGTCCGGATCCCGCAAAAACTCACTTTGCTCTCCACGAGCTCATGGAGTTCTATAAAAAGCAAACCGAATTAGAAAGCAGATGTAGGATCGATATTGGAGTCAATGAGCAGTGAATATTTCTCCAGTCATATCCAAAACTTTAAAAGCCTATTTTAAAAGAAAAAAGAAAAAAAATAAAAATCTATCCATGAGGTGGTTGGCACAAAAGTTGGAGCTGAGTCCAAGCATGACTTCAATGATTATGAATGGAAAACGCCTTCCTTCTTTGCAGATACTTGAGGAGCTTTGTCAGCTTCTCGATATCGATCTCGAACAAGAGGATAGCCTTCGTCTTCAGATCTTACTTGACAAAAAAATGACATCCGATCGTAGTGATTTGGCTTTCACCAAAGCTGAGCGCAAGATAATAGCAAAAGATAATGATTGGGAACTTGCAAATGCCTCCCAGTTTATTGCACTAAAAGATTGGTATTTCTTTGCAATTATGCAAACCATGCTTCTCAAAGATTACGACGGCACACCCCAGTATATTGCGAAATTTATCGGGCTTGATGTTGAGACTGTGTCAACCGCCATTGACCAACTCGTTCATGTCGGATTGGTCATAAAAAATCTTGAAAGTGGTCAATATCATAAAGCACAAAGACAGACTAAGTACATGAGTCGCGATAGAAATCGTTTAACACTTCACCACATTGCCAACATGAAAAAAGTCATTTCCACTCTTGAGGAAGAGTCTTCTCTTGAAAGTGTAAAGGACCGTTTGGTAACAAGTGCTTGCTTCTCTTGTAAAGAATCAGACATACCTTTAATGAAACAAAAAATTTCGACTTTTCTTAAAGAAATGGCTTCGACCAACGAATCAGAGGGCCATGACGAAGTCTGCCTGTTGTTGGTTCAGTTTTTGCCATTGTCTCAGCAATGAACGTTAAACGTAGACCAGTACAAAAACGCAACTATCTAAAGACTTCTTTGAGGTGGCCTCGCAATTTTCAAGGCTTTGCCACCATTTAAAGCTATCGTGAGGATCGTTATAAGTTCTTACCGTTTAAACCAGCAGGCTCTGATCTCGTTTTTGTTATCATCATTTTGCCATTTGTAGCGAGAGAGCATAAGGATGCTATTATCCGCAGAAACTCTGACCTCGGTTTCAACTGGAGTTTCATTGTTGTACAGATAATTGACCTTTAAACCCTGACCAGTACTCAACGACCGAATTTGGGAAATATTTTCTAAATGGGTTTTTACTTTTTGATTATTGAGATCTCCAAGAGTATCCACTGGACGGTTACATTTTTTTTCGTAACCTCCCTCGCAATAATGGTTTTTTATTCCATAAACTCCAGGAACAATAGCGTTGCCGATTTTATGGACGTAGGTCCCAAAACATAATTATATAGATTTGAGCCTTTATAATTTAAGTTATTGATGCATAAACCGCGTATTAATGTTTGAGTGTCAATAGAAACTGGTTGGTTTGAATTTTCAAACTCATGAAAAAATTTTGAAAAACCAACGTGTCGTAGATTCTCTTCAATATAAAAGTCTCCCGCTAGGGAACTTTCGCCTGGGTGTCTCCAGCAGGCTTTCTCGTACCACAATCCAGAGTCGGCTTGGTAGGACGCGCAAAAACCAGATTTGTGATATATAATATCTTTAATTTTTTTATTGGTTAATGCTACGGGCAAATCTATTCTTTCACCACTATCAATATTGAAACAATCCAGTTTCTCATTAGATAAAGCACAAAAACTTCTGTTAAAATTAAACTGAGCTTTGTCATGAAGTACAATTTTGGTGTTTTCATTGAAATTTGAATTGGAAAATATTTTTAATTGTTGGTGTGGTTTGTGGTTAATGGGGTTAATATTTTCAAAGCAAAAGAGACCCAAGTTAGAAGCTCCACATTTAAAAAAGTTATTTCCAAAAAGCTGAGAGATCACAGTTAAGCCATCGATTTTGCTGACTACTGAATCTTGTTTGTTCAGTGAGTTGCTAATGCAATATAAACTTCCTTTAACATCGACTACACAACCTTCAGCATAGGAAACGCCGTGCTCATAATAAATAAGATAAAAGTCATTGATTGCAATCCCTTGAAAGAGTTTATTAAAAGTTTCTTCAATTAAATTTGCTCTATAATTCTTAGCAAGCACTAGCCGATTCTCAGACAATGGAGTCGTTGACTTGTAAGAAGAATTCCTAGTAAATCCAAAGCAATCAAATTTATGAGTTAATTTATTAATAGAACAAAACGTTCGATCAAACGCTACTGATTTATATGAACGAGATGGATCGGGAGCATCTTGAACATAAATTCTTTTACCATTTTCATCATAACATCCAAAAATTTCTTCGTTGGGCGAGCTTAAATTTTTTGTCTTAAAGCAGCTTATCCCATATTCAAAGTCATCAGTTTCAAACTTCACATCATCAAAAGCAAAAGTACCCAGAAATTCAAAATTACTAGGAGAGTAGTCAGATAAGCCCCTCTGAGAATAAGGATATTTGTGATAAAGATTGTCTTCACATGAAAACCCAACTGACGATGCTTCACAAAAAAGATCAGGGACTGTTTTCCAAGAATTTCTTGAAAATAGTGTGTAGCCCTCTACTTTTCTGGGTATTTCCTGAACGTAGTGCTGTTCTGGACTGGCCTCTGTATTAAAACCAATTTCTAAAACTATCTTTGAATACCAGTAACTTGGACCTCCTGCTGAATCTATGTTTGCATGAACAAAGTTCAAGAAAAAAGTACTGGAAATAAATAAAATCAGATGTTTCATTTTTTTCTCCTTAACCAGCCGGTTACAGAAGACGCATCAATATCAAGCATTTTTGATTTAGCAAAATTTATTTCGTTTATTATTTAATGAAATTGTTCACAAGCTGTGAACTTTTAAGCAGAACCAAAAGGACCTAACACCCCTTCATAACTCAGAAAAAAGATGGCAGCATTATCCACCAAAGCACAGTTAAGTGAGAAGAGCCCTATTCGGTATCCTGAATACCGTTAACTGTATTCTGAATTCGGTTTTAGATAAAATGGATGGGTATTCAGACCTCTCACCAGGTTCGAGTCGCTACCCCATCCATGGAGGACGCGATGGCGTCCGACCAATATTTAAAACTACGACGATGATGGTGAAGGTTCCCTGAACAAACTTCCCCGAGGAGGAAGTGGATGGGGTAGCAGGACTCGAACCTGCGAATGATGGAATCAAAATCCATTGCCTTACCAACTTGGCGATACCCCATTAAAGGTTCAAACAAACTATCGGGAGATCTAAAGGCAATCAAGTAGAAAAATAAAAAAGAAGCCGCCTCTGAAGATCCAGAGGCCGCCAAAAGCGGAGCAGGGACCCCGTTTGTGCATATTTTTTAATCAAGATTATGGTTTTTGTAAAACTAAGAGTTGAGTTTCTTAGACACTTCGCCCAACGACTCGCCAATGCCTTTAAGCTGATCCTCGTAGGCCTTAAAGACCAATTTCTCAACCTCTTCACGGGTTTCTTGGTTGAGGGGGTGGGCAATATCCCTAAATTGACCGTCTTTTCTTTTTTTGCTGGGCATGGCCACAAAAAGACCGCTGTGACCCTGGATAATCTTAAGGTCGCGGATAACAAAGCAATCATTGAGGGTGATGGTCACATAGGCTTTGAGGCGATCCTCGTTGACCGGAAAGATCTTTATTTCGGTGATCTCCATGTTCATGGTGAGCTCCTTGATGTCGTTCGTGATGGGCAAATTCTGTAATGTCCCGTAATCAACTATCGGTTGGTCTAGTTAAAAGTTAAGGCCTCGTCCCAATATGAAACAAAAATATTTTTTTTGTGGGTTTAAAAGTCTTTCATTACAGTTTGTTTAAAGGATTGGCGCTTCGGGCTTTCTTTGTTCTTTTTTTATTGTTTTTATTTGAGAGTTTTTAGAACCCGGCGTCCATGCCTGGTTGGCATTTTGCTCTGCGAGCAAAAGCG
>CAYMBT010000017.1:0-22742 GCA_964388755.1 uncultured Pseudobdellovibrionaceae bacterium
GCTTGGTGTCGCCGATAAAAATAAAAACCAACACAAACTGAGTAATGTAGAACTTAAGACGGCTGATATTGGTCAAAATCTTCTGACGGCAAAGGATTTTGGCGGTTGGGTTGACATGATTGTGGCTAATCCCCCCTATATAGATCTTAATGATCACCGGGTTGAAAAAAGAGTGCTCGATTTTGAACCTCATAAGGCGCTATTTGCAGATCAAAAAGGCTTAGCTTGTATTGAATCCTGGCTTGATGTCGGTTTTAAACTTTTAAAACCAAATGGCATTTTTTTAATGGAAATTGGCTCTGGTCAAGGGGAGCAAGTCTTAAGTAAGGACTCTTTAAAGTCCCAGTTTATAATGGAAGCCTTCCAAGATTACTCGGGTCATGATCGATTGATCATGCTTAGAAAAAAATAAACTTTAAGAGTTTTTTGTTGTATTTACCCTGCGAAATCGGCTTGGCCTGATTTTATCATTCGTTGTCAAATCTCTATTGAGTCAGTAGGATATTAATGGGACCTTTTGAGGCTTTAAAAGAGTTAATTTTAAGAGTGCCTCAATAAATTAAAAGAGAGATCAATTATGGATAAAATGTCTGTATTTAAAAGCGCACCTCTTCGTGGAGAGGTCACAATCAGCGGAGCAAAAAACTCGGCCCTACCGTTGATTTTTGCCACTTTACTTTGCGAAGGTCAGCATCACCTTAAAAATGTACCGCGCCTTAATGATATTGATTCGGCTCTTTCCTTGATGGATTCGTTGGGTTGTCAAAGTCAGATGACAGGTAATGAAGTGACGATCACTGTTGGATCAAAATTAGAAACTTTGGCCCATTATGATCAAGTCAGAAAAATGCGGGCGAGCATTCTTGTTCTTGGACCGCTTTTAGCGCGTTTTGGTGAAGCTCAAGTTTCTTTGCCCGGAGGATGCGCCATCGGAGCTAGGCCCATCGGAATGCATCTTGATGCCTTAAAAAAAATGGGTGCCGAAATTGAAGTGGTCAGTGGCTATGTCGTCGCTAAAGCTAAAAAATTAAAAGGTGCTGTTATTGACTTACCATTTGCAACTGTCGGCGGAACAGAAAACATCATGATGGCAGCCAGTCTTGCCGATGGTGTCACCACCATCAATAATGCTGCTCGCGAACCTGAGATTGTGGACCTTGCTGATCTTCTCAATAAAATGGGTGCGCAAATTGAGGGTGCCGGTTCATCAACACTTAAAATCACCGGAAAAACCCAATTAAAAGCGGCCGTGCACGAAGTGATTCCAGATAGAATTGAAACGGGGACTCTGATGGTGGCGGCAGCTATCACGGGCGGAGCTGTGAATCTTAAAAAATGTAATCCTTTGCATTTAGAGAGCTTTACAAAAGTTCTTGAAGAAATGGGTGTGATTTGTCGGCCAGAAAAAGATTCATTTTTTATCCAAGGAACTACAAACTTAAAAACAGCAGCCATTGTGACTGAACCCTATCCGGGCTTTCCCACTGATCTTCAAGCCCAGTTGATGGCTCTGATGACTCAGGCCAAAGGCATGAGCACCATCACTGAGAAAGTTTTTGAAAATCGTTTTATGCATATCTCTGAGCTTTCTCGTCTAGGGGCCCAAGTTGAAGTCCATGATAAAACAGCCACCATTAAGGGCGGCGGAAAACCTTTGGTCGGCGCACCCGTTATGGCTACAGATCTTAGAGCCAGTGCATGTTTAATACTGGCGGGGCTAGTGGCAGAGGGCGAAACAGTGGTTAGTCGAATCTATCACTTGGATCGTGGTTATGAAAAGCTTGAGAATAAGCTTTCAAATTTAGGCGCTTCTGTAAAAAGGATTAAAAGCTAACTATCGTGAGCGAAATTGTTCAGTGGCTGATTCGAAAACAAAACGGTGAGATCGATGGTCCAATGACCACCGTTGATGTTATTCGTAAAATTCGTTCTGGCTCATACATGGGCGAAGAGTTCTTGAGCCGTTATCCTTCGGGGCGTTGGTATCCGATCTCTTACGATCAAAATTTCTTTAATATATTATTAGAGGTTTTAGAACAAGATCTTTTAGATAAACCAAGCCCTAAAAAAGAAGAGCGCGATGAGGTTACCCAAAGAATCGCATCCATAAAAAAAGATTTTGAAGCCGCTCAAACTCAAAAAATAGAATTAGGTGCCGCTGTGTTTGAAGACCTTGATGCTAAGACCCCAGTGGTTATAGAAGTCGAGCCTGAAAACAAAGAAGCTAAAAGTAAAAATAAAAAAGATGATTCACCCGCTCCAGGAAAGGCCGTTAAAGAGCGAGCTTCAAGCCAAAAGTCAAAAAGAGTAGTGGGGCGAGTAAAACCGAAAACACGGCGAGGGCGACGAAGCCAACTCCAATTGCTGATTTTTGCAGCCGTGATTGCTATTGTTGGTTTTTCTTATTTTTTACTTCACTCAGAGCCCCTTGATGGAGAGAGAATTCGTTTGCGTCGTCCCAACTACACAAAAGGTGAAACCCTTAATAAAAATCAAATTGGTTTTGGCATGAGGCGCGCCATTCAATCTTTTAGAAGAGATTCAGTGAAAGATTATTTGATCGCTCAAGACGCGCTTGTAGAAATTGTAGAGAAATCAAATAGTCTTGATGCCTATTCTTTTCTTTGTATGACTTATCGTGAGTTATGGCCCTTTAGTTATCAGGATGGACAAGATCTAGATACCTTGCAGAAAGTTTTAGGCCGGGTTCAAAAGCTCAACCCCAAAAGCATATCCGCCAGTATTTGTTTGGTCGTGTCTCATTGGGTGAAGGGACAATACGACGATGCCCTTCGAATTATGGATAGTCATTTATTACAGTCCCCGGGATTATTATTTTTTAATCAAATGACCGGCGACATTTATGCAGCCAGAAAAGATTATCGCTCGGCGGTGTATTACTTTTCTAAAGTACGAGAGCTTTGGGCGCCACCCCCAGTTTGGTCAAAGGCACTTTTAGAAGAAGCAAGAATGTATCGTATGCGCGGAGTTTTTGGGACAGCCATAAAACTTTACCGAAAACTTTTGAGCGAAAATCCTGATCACGCAGTAGCTAAAATTGAAATGGGCCTCGTTGAATTTAACCCCTATCAAAATATTGCTAGATCCCAAGACTTTATTCGCAGTGGACTCACCTCAAAACAATTTATCCCCAAAATGATCGAAGCTGAGGCCTATGTGACTTTGGCAAAGATCAGCATCCTTCAGGGTAATAATGCTCAGGCCCTCAAGCTTGCGCAACGTGGATTTTCGGTGGATTCAAGTAACCAAGAGGCCAGAGAGTTGATTGTTAGCATGGGTGGGATCAAGGCGCTCAACGCTGTCAATATCGATAATGTGAATATGATTTATTTAGGCGAGCAGTACATGAAGATGAACAACTATGGCGCTGCTCAGGCTGAATTTCGCGCCGCTTTTGAGGCGAACAAAAAAAATGGTTTTGCAGCCCTTCGTGCTGGCGAAGCTTTATGGCAACTCAATCAAAGTAACGAGGCCATGACCTGGGTTAAAAAATCAATCGAGGCTGATCCTTATTTTATACGAAGTTATTTAATTCTTTCGGATTATCAGAGCGCAAGATTTGATTATATCAATGCCATTGAAACTTTAAAAAATGCATTACGAATTGACTCTCGCCACCACGGTATTTTTGCGGGTTTTGCGCTCATTGAACTCAGGCGTCGAAATTACGAAGGCGCCATTCAGTTTGCTAAAAAAGCTTTAGAACTTTACGACACAGACATTGAATCCTTGCTGATCATATCCAGCGCACATCAGAGACTTAATAGTCCAGAAGAGGGTTTTAAATATATTCAGCAAGCATTAGAACTTGATAATAGTAACGAAGATGTTCATATCGCTTTTGCATTTATACTGGCATCTTTGCAGGGGACCGATGCGGGGATTAATTATCTTGATGGAATGATTTCTCAATCGGGTAAGATTGATTATATGCGAGCCCTTGGTGAGCTTCTCAGTCGCGAAGAGAGAAACCAAGAAGCGATTCAATATTACTCTGACGCTCTTACAAAAGATCCTAAAGATAAAAAAACTTTAATGGCTCTTTCAAAAATATTACAAAGGGATAAACGCTACGACGAAGCCCGTGATTTTTTATTAGAAGCTGCAGCTCTTGATCCATCCGATGCCGAACCCTTGTTTTTGATTGGACAGCTTTATTTGGATTCGGGTCGAAATGATTTTGCTTTGACCCAATTTGAACGGGTGATCACCGTCAACCCTAACTTTCCGCTGGCCCATTACTATGCGGGCCTTACACAAATTGCACTGAAGAGGCCTGATGAGGCTTTATCCATGGCCTTCTTAGAGAAAAAGATGAATCCAGAATTGCCCGAAGCCTACTTACTATCAGCAGAGGCTTACTTTTTAAAGAAACAGTACAATCTTTGCTCTGAAGAGTATCAGAGAGTTTTAGCCAAGGGTCTTAAGACAGCCGAAGTTTTTATAAAGCTGGCCCGCTGTTACCGACTATCGGGATCTTTTGACTCGGCCATGACAATGCTGACAGAGGCCGAAACGAGAGAGTCTGGAAACTCTGATATCTATAAAGAGCTGGGCGCTCTTTACCAAGAAAAGGGTGAGCATCAAAAGTCATTAGAGTCTTACCGTCGCTACTTGCAGCTCAATCCGCAGGCGCCCGATAAGGTTTTTATTGAGCAACAGATAAAGAAAATTGAAAAGGGGGATGAGAATGGGTGAAATGATCCATCGTTTACAGCTTCAGGGCAAAAAAACTTCAATGGACTTCGCAACATACGTTTTTCGAGTGATCACTGGTGGCTGGATCGCATTGATCTTTGCCCACTTTTTTCAGTACATCTTTGCCTTTGAAAATTTTTTATTTTTTATGGTGATGGTCATTGTCACTGGCTCTGTGGTTAAAATTACCAAGGGTTGGGGTCCTATTTCGGTAGTGATTTTTAATCTCTTTTGTGTTCTTTTGGTGGTGCTACTACAACTGTATTTAAAAATTGCCCCAGGCGCTTAAACGAGGATCCAGTCAATGATTTACATTAAAAACTTAGAAGACTCAGATTATTTATCATCTTACAAAACAAGTTTGCAAAATCGCGGCGGTGATTTAAGTCTTCTAGATACCGCTCTTAAAGTGAATCAACTGAGAAAACAAAAAACTTTGGAGCTTGAAACTAAAAAAAATGAACAGAAAAAAATGAGCGAACAAATTGGCCTAAAAATGCGTCGTGGAGACGTGGCTGATGACGAAATGAAGACGGTTCAAATCCTTAAAGATACCATCAAAGTTTTAGAAGAAGACTTCGAGAAAACTCGTCAAGAGCTTGATTCTATACTTTCAGTTCTTCCTAATAAATGCCACGACAGTGTTCCTGTTGGGCGCTCGGCGAATGACAACCGCGTTGAGCGAAGTTACGGTGAGGCTCCAAAATTTTCTTTTAAACCAAAGACACATACTGAAATTGCAGAAAAACTTGGGATCGTAGATTTTGAAAGAGCTTCAAAAGTGGCCGGCGCGCGGTTTTCTTTTTTACTTCACTGGGGTGCAAAGTTAGAGCGCGCACTTTCTAATTTTATGCTGGATCTTCATACCGAAACCCATGGCTATAAAGAAGTGATCCCACCTTATCTTGTGAATCGCGAAAGCATGTATGGCACTGGTCAGTTTCCAAAGTTTGAACAGGATGTCTTTCATATTAAAGACTTTCCTTTCTTTTTAATTCCAACGGCCGAAGCTCCAATGACCAATTTTTTTAGGGATGAAATGTTAGATGAATCCCAGTTGCCACAGCGCTTTGCTGCATACAGTTCATGTTTTCGCTCTGAAGCCGGAAGTTACGGTAAAGACACTAAGGGTCTGATCAGACAGCACCAGTTTGAAAAAGTAGAACTGATGACCTTTGTTCATCCCGACAAATCCTACGAAGAGCATGAAAAACTAACAGGTCACGCCGAAGAAGTATTAAAGCGCCTAGAACTTCATTACCGAGTCTCTACTTTATGCACAGGCGACATCAGCCATGGTGCTGCCAAATGTTATGATATCGAGGTTTGGCTTCCTGGCGAAAACGATTACCGAGAAATTTCATCATGCTCAAACTTTGAGGACTACCAAGCCCGCAGGGTCAACACCCGCTTTCGCCCTAAGGGCGGAGCAAAGCCCCAGTTTGTCCACACACTCAATGGCTCGGGCCTTGCCATCGGTCGCACAGTCATCGCAGTGATGGAAAACTACCAGCAAGAGGATGGCTCGATCCGTGTCCCCAAGGCTTTGATTAAATACCTCAACACCGAAGTGATGAGATAAAAATGACAGGCCGCATCCCCCAGGAGATGAGCCTTAAATTTTACTGATACACCCTTTTTTTTATGATACCCACTTAACACCGCATTGATTAAACGGAGAGGTGGCAGAGCGGTTGAATGCACCGGTCTTGAAAACCGGCGGACCTTCGCGGGTCTCGTGAGTTCGAATCTCACCCTCTCCGCCAACTTACTAAGTACCAAGTCCCTTTTTGTACTGCGCTGTATCTAGCTCTATTTTTTTACGACATTTATCTTTAGGCAAAGCAAAACTTCGCCGTCTTAGGCCTTTTTGTATTGCAAGGTCTTGTTCGCTGGAGAAAGCCTCATTCAACCAATTAATATCAAGGACAGTTTCATTCTCTGTTGGGTTGAAAAAATCAATATGTTGCCAAAGTTTTTGATCCGGTTTTTGGTTTAAAGATGAATAAGGGTAGTCTTGGACGGTTTGGCATATTCCGGCTTTTACTGGGTTTCTATATACATATTTTAAACAATTCCGATAATAATCCTCTTCTCCTATGAGACACCATTTGTAACGACCTCCAAAAAAATGATTGATGCGGCCACAGTGTTTATTAGACTTTCTGGCCACCTCGCGGTGAAAGTGGGTCATTCCATTTGAGAGATTCAAATTGGGAGTACTGAGAACCCAATGATAATGATTCGACATTAATATAAAGGCGTGGGTTCTAATGTTGTATTCAATGGTGAGATTTTTGATTTGTGCCAGCATTATTTGCCATAGGCAATCAAGAGGAATGTAGAAGTAATCCCTGTTGTTAGAGCGGTTTGTAATATGGAAGGGAAAGTCTTTTGTTTCGTTAAGTATTTTTCTGGGCATATCAAAAGCTATGCAAGGGTCAAGGCCAATCCCAATTGACATAATTTTTATTTCAAGAAACTAAGGCCGTAGGAAAGAACGGATTTGCGGAAAAGGGACTTGGTACCTTTTAAGGGGATAAATTCCTCAAGGGGGTGGGGTTTAAAAAAAATAACGTACAAAACTTGAACATGGTCTTGTCTAAGAGCCTTATATCCTTTCTTAACAACTTCTTTTGATGGTCTCGTGATTGCAAACATCTTTCATTAAACGAAGCTGATAAAGGCCTCCTATCAAAGGAAAGAGAAACTCTATGAAAAAAATCATATATGTATTGATCACGCTTGTTGTATCTACCCAATTTTTATTAGGTTGCTCGGATGATGACAGCACTCCTTTATTAGTAGCAGCAGGAGATGTGGGCACAGCCATTGATCAAATAGACTCGCCTGGCGAAATCTCTAAAGCCCAAGTGCAACCACGCTTTGAGACGGCTCTTCTTGAATTACAGATCGAAAGTCAGATGAGTGATGCCAGACAAAAACATGAAACCTTTAAGCTGACACAAGAGATTCAAAGAGAACCATTACTAAACACCATAACAAAAACACAAGAGTCCTTGGCACAAGCCACTGAAGACTATGAGTCACAGCAGAATGCCCAAGCAGAAATGAGCGAGAAGTACGAGGCCTATTCAGAAGAGTATGAATCTCTTAAGAGTACAAAAGAGTTTGTGCTTAATGATACGGAAATTTCTCTTGAAGGCGGGGAAGACCAGTTTAAAGAGTTTTTTTTAGGTTTGCAGACCTATTACGAAGATCTTATGAATAGCCAAATCACTCGTCTTGAAAACGAAAGTCTTGTTGCGAATATGCCCAGCGAAAATAGTACGATGATGTTAGCACAAGCTGGCTTTCAGCAGCTGAAAGATGAGTTGAGAAGGTTAGAAAACAAATTCTTTAAATTTAGAAATACTAAAAATAGAATTGCAGAACTTAAAACACAAATTGCCCAAATTGAAGCTCAACAGAACGTTCAAACTCAAGCCATCGAAGGGGTTTTAACAACACTCCCAGAGATGTCACAATATATTGAGGAACTTAAAGCCCTTGTAACTAATATCGAAATGGCGACGGATCAACAAAAAGCACTGAATGTGTTTCTCATTAACAATCCGCCTCAGTACAGTTTAGATAAACTAGTGGCGGATCAACCGTGGGAGGGCTTAGGCTCTCCTTTTGATTTTGAACTCGACGCCCCCAATATTTTTAATAAAGATGCCGTCCATTATCTTTCTGGCAAACATGAAACTATAAATATGATCGCCAGTGCATATGGGGAGTGGCGTAAAGAGCAAGAATCCGTCGACGTTAAGTGGGATGAACTTCAAGTTAAAGTCCAAGAAGCATTAACAGCACAAGAGCTGACCCCAGCAGAAACATTAGAAGATCAAATGCACCAGCTTTCTGAGCATAAAGATTCAATTCAAGCAGAGCTGACAGAAAAAGAAAGCACTATGGCTCAGTATCAAACTGAGCTTGAAACACTACAGGCACAAGTCGCAAGTATAGACCAAGCCATTGAAGCGTCGCTCAGAGAATATCAAACCTTTGAGCAACAAGTGGTTTCAAGCCCTAATTTTAAAAAGATTGATCTGATGAAGACCATAGAAAAAGATGGCCTAGAAAATCGTTTTGATGATGTTATAAGTTTGCTTGTCGAACAACAGCTGGTTGACCCATCAATATCCGAAGATAAAAAGAAAGAAGCTCTGATTGATCTTGATATGTTAGTTGAAGAGTCTCTGGATGTCGATGTGGCTCAGTTGAAGTTGCATTACGAAAATGTTATGAAAACTCTGTTTCATAGTGAAAAAG
This sequence comes from uncultured Pseudobdellovibrionaceae bacterium, assembly GCA_964388755.1. Classification (GTDB taxonomy): domain Bacteria; phylum Bdellovibrionota; class Bdellovibrionia; order Bdellovibrionales; family JAGQZY01; genus JAGQZY01. Next base: position 8,998 of record CAYMBT010000017.1, read on the forward strand.
ATTTACTTTATAACTCTCAAGCCGTTAATTTATTTCATCCAATCATTGTTGCTCGAGTGCAAGATCTTTCAGGGACACTCCTTTTTAACACTGTTAAATGGAAGGCCGATAATAACCTGAACAATATAGTTATTATTTTTACCCCGGGCCATATGTTGCCGGGTTTTGTGACCGCCCAAGAAGATGGAACTTTTCATTTAACCGGTGTTGAAACAACAACGCCTGGCTTCTCGTTGAAAAATTTTGGTCCAACCACTGAGGTGGCCGGAGAAGTACGGGTGTTTGACGCCCAAAGAGCCATCACCCTTCATGTATTGGGTCAACATTTAGGAAACTGGCCCGACTACCTTGAAGACATGCAAAAACAAATGGAATCCGTGGGCTTTAAAAGAGAAAATCTTTTACCCATCGATCCGAGCTTTCTTGTTCAAACGGTCAACACCGATGAGGTTTTAAGCCCATTTTATCCACTGGCCTTTGGCGAAGCCACCAGAGAAGGTGCTGGTGATATCCCACGGGAGAGTTTTGATCCTGTAGACGTGAATCAGTACACCAAGTCAGATCATTTGGCCGTTGAATAGGCTTTGAACCAAGCGCTGCACTGTATTTAATTTTATAAGTAGGGTGTAGTGCTTGATGAATCCCAATAAACTGCTAGATTGATTTCAAATGGAAATTGATAATTTTAAGTTTCACAAATTCAGTGAAGCCCATCAGGCCAAAGCGGCATTAATCAAACTATTACAAGATGCCCATGCCGGCGAGAAAGCGGCTGCTAACGCCTACTTTGGCCATGCCTACTCTCTTTTTTTAACTGATAAAAACGAAAAAAATGAGATTTTAAAAATCTACAACGACGAATTGCACCACAGACATCGACTGGGTGAATTTTTGTTGCAATTAAAATCTAAGCCGCGCCCCCTTCGTGAAGCGCAAATGTGGCTTGTTGGAGCCTTTATTGCGGTCTTAAGTTACTTTGGCACTTGGTTGATACCAATGTATGGTGCTGGTCGACTAGAGAGATCAAACATTGGTGAATACGAAGTCGCAGCACGCCTGGCTTTAATTTCGGGCGAGCTGAGTCTTGTTGACGAGCTTCTTCATTTTGCTGAGATCGAATGGGATCACGAGTATTATTTTAGAAATAAGGTTGAATCCCATATTTTCTCTCGCTTCATTCCTCTGTGGAATAAGCCCAAACCTCGTGAAGAAATCCGCAACTCCTATAAAAACTTTCACTTAAATGCTAATGGACTATCAGAGTCCTTGCTGAGTCCCTCTGTTGAGTCTTAAGACTGTCGATCAATTTTTTATTCTTTTGTTTTTTTATTAAAATTCAAGATAAAATTAAGTTTAAAGATTTGTTTTAATCAGTCTTTAAAAGCAGGGTTTAGTGATGTCTCAATTTTATAAAAACCTTTCGTCGTTCTCGCATTTCAGCGAGGCGGTTCAAGAGTCCCACTATTTTGATTTACCGGATGATTGGTTAATTTTAATCACAGATGTGAGGGGTTCTACCAAGGCCATTGAGGCTGGAAGATATAAGGATGTTAATGCGCTTGGGGCGACCGCCATTATTGGTGTTATTAATTCTCTTCCTAATATCGAAGTTCCCTATGTCTTTGGTGGCGACGGAGCAACTTTTGCCTTTCCAAAAGAATTTGAACCCCAAGTCAAAGAGTCTTTGTGCATGGCCCGTTGGCTGGCGCAAAATGAGTTTCATTTGGATTTAAGGGTTGGCATTTTTAATGTTCAACAGATGAGACAAAACGAAGGGCTGACTTTTAAAGTTGCTAAACTGAAATTGGCAGAAGATGTAAAGCTTGCCATGTTTCGTGGAGATGGTTTTCAAGAGGCTGAAGATCAACTTAAAAATCCACTTTTAGAAAAAGAAATCCTTCAACAGTTTGTGCCAATTAAAGCTCATCCTGATCGTTTTGCAGGCTTAGAGTGTCGTTGGAATCCGCTCACCCCAAAAAATGGAAAAGTTGCAAGCCTTATCGTTTTAGCAAATAATAAAGATGAAAAAAGACAACAGGTATATACTTCCATTTTACAGTGGATTGAAAAAAATCTTAATGGTGAAGACTCTGTTCCTGTTAGCTTAGCCTCTTTGCCAATGACGTGGCCGCCGAAAGATCTTTATGCTGAGGTCAGAGTTAAAACGACCGGCTTTAATATTTTCAAAAAAGCGACCTATTGGTTGAATGCTCTTTTTACTTCTCTTTTGGCAATGATCCTCATAAAAACGAAAACAAGCCTTGGCCCATTCAAACCAGATCAGTATTTATCACAACTGATTAAGCAGTCAGACCACCGTAAGTTTGAAAATGCTCTTAAAATGATTCTTGATTGTTCAAAAGCTGATGCAGAGAAGCTTCGTGAATATTTATCAAATTTATATAGTGAAGGTGAAATTTATTTTGGCCTTTATCTTTCTGACAAAGCCATTATGACTTGTATGGTATTTTCTTTAGAAAACCATCTGCATTTAATTGATGGTTCAGATGGTGGATATGCTTTGGCCGCTAAAGAACTTAAAAAACAAATAAAGGCCTTAGGTTAATAAAGCCTTTGAGTTAAAAAATTAGCGCCCCGAATTTAAGGTATTAGCTGTTCTTGGATCAATGGCTTTATAACTGACTAAAAGTTCTTGGGTTCCAAGGTCATCTTGACTGAGAAGAATCAGTTTTCTAACACCAGGTTTAATTTGTAGCTGCCAGCAAAGGCCTTGAGTTTGTCCACGTTGACAAGTGGGCACGACTCTTGACGGATCATCTTTAAAAACAACTCTTAAGCTTTGAGCAGGAACGCGCTCTAGATTATACTCTCCTCTTTGCACAGACTTCTTAAAAAGATCCTTGGCAATTTGGATAAGATTTTGACCATAGTTATTACTACAGATATTAAGGATATTACTTCCATCGGGGCGATTTCCGCCGGTCATGCGAAGAAAGTTTTCAAGCATTTGGGGTTGATTAAAACCATTGTTGTTAAGTACATCATCATCCACTCGGTTATTCGGAGTACAATGACGGCGCGCCCATTCACTAGAGAATCTATTTTGTAAATCAAAACTCACAGTATTTTTATGAAGAACACCAAAGGTTGAAATTTTAGTAAAGCTACCGTCATCACCTTTAAGCTGAATCAAAGCATCAGCGGCATCACGAGCCGAAATTCCAACGGACTGATCAGTAACGTCAGTCACAAAAATAACACCAAGATGAGCTTTTTCACGAATAAATTGATTATTATAGTTCTGTGCAAAATTCATCCAAGCTTCTTCACGGTTGGGGTTGTTAAGAAGAGGGGCTCTCCATCTGTCAGTGTCATTTGATGAAGTTGACGGAAACTGTGATCTATAATGATCAGAATGGGGTCCAAAAAGAAGGGATTGTGGTGTTAGGGCTGCAAGCATTGGAGCGAGGATCTCTTCAAAACGGGGACCCTTAGCTTCAGTCACAAGCACTTCGGTCAATGAAGCCAGTTCTTGGTTAGCATAAGCGCCGTCAAAGCGGTTTTGATTGCGAGATACGACTCTTCCAGAAGCGTCGACATAGTTGAAGAGGTCATATTTATTAAAAACCTGTGCGCCAATTTTTAAAGTCTCTTCAAGATTACGGAGGCTGGTTTCTGGTGTTGCAAATCTTTCGTTAGAGTTTAGTTGACCTTCGACCGGGACAAGGCGCCCGAGGCGATAAAAATTTCTTTGTTGAGGCGAACCATCATTCAGGCGTGACCATTCGGTAATACCCTGTTCAAAACGGTCTGACCCTTCTTCGCCACGTTTAAAATATCTTTTTGAATCATAAATACTGGTCACACCAATTCTATAATCAAGAAGGTTTAACTGCGAGAGTTCTTGGGTAAAGCTTCTCATGGCATTGGCAAGATTAATTTGATGGGGTTCCATCGAGTTTGAATCATCAATAACGAACAAAAGATCGAGCATGGGTTTAACAGGATTGCGCTGTAAAGAGATCACTTGTTCAACATCAATCATCTGTGCCGAAGCAGGATTCACAAAACCTGGAGGACGATTGATTTCTGCACTTTGAACTTCGCCCATTTCTGGTAAGTCGGTGTTGTTAGCGGGGGCAATTCCTTCGGATTCAGCAAGATGAGTTTCAATTTCAACTTCTGTCAGTTCGGCCTCTAAAGAGGGTGTGCTGACTTGATAAAGATCATCAGTTTGGGACTGACAAGCAGAAAGGACTGCGCCCAACAAAAAAAGTGGGGTCAAAATGAGCTTTGATTTGTTAATAGTCAATAGAGGGCTTAAAGATTTCATAAAGAAACCACCTTCGTAAAGGGTACGGGACAGTTTTTAGCGTCAACTTTAAGTTGATCTACTTCATCGATCCAAACATCTTCTTCTTCATAAGGAAATTGTAAATCATAATCACTTTGAGCGGCCACGTTACCGATGGCACTTCTTTCGCCGGCTAATTTTTTATCAAGGTAAAGGCGTTGAATGGTGTCAGCTTCGATCAGATGAAGTTGGCTAATAACATTTGAGTAATGCTTAAGTTCCCAAGATTTTTTGAGATCATTTTTTAATGTGATTTGTTTTTCAATCTCTTTGATTTTTGTAACACTGATTTTTTTAAAATCTTCGATCACTTTAAAGACACGGGTAAAGTCACAAACTTGGTGGGCGGTAAAGGCGCTCAAATGGTAGGCCTCTGGACTCACCACATCTCTAAATAAAGGTGACATTAATGTATGAGAATCAGCAATGGCCTCGTTCATTTGCCCGAGATAAATCTTTGCCCAAGCTCTTTCTTCCACAGAGTTAAGCCACTGGTTTGAATTTTTAGAGATGAGGTTATAATGTTCTAAAGATTTTTTATATTTTTTGAAGTTAAAAAGAATACGTGCACGATGTAAATTCAGTTCATCATTAAGTTCTTTATTATTCTTAAGTATTTTAGAATTTAGAACCTCAAGGGCCTTGGTCAGTCGTCCCTGGCTCGCCAGATTAAGTGCTCGCGAGATTAATTTCTTTTGAGTTGATGATACTTGAGCATTTTGGCTAGATGCATTGGATGAAAAAGCAGTAAAGATCATCGAGAACGCAATCAGTATCACAAAAACAAAATGACGACTTAAAAAGGGTTTGATCATAATAAAAATCCTATTTTTGCAGAGAATACGGTTTGATCAAGACGTCGTCTTTGATTATCACCAATAGTATCTTCATAGGTTTGATAACGAATTTCAAAGCGTGTGGACAACCAATTGGTCAGCCAAAATCCTACTCCGCCGGAAAAGCTTAAAAGATCTGTGGAGCCTGAACGCTCGAGTTGAATTTGTCCAAAGCCAGCAGAGACATAAAGGTCAAATTGGGTAACGGCCCAGTTAAAAAGATTCACTTTTCCGTAAAGGGGATAAAAAGAAATTGTTCCAAGATAAGCATCTTTAGCATAATCACGAACGTCAGGAGCAATTCCCGTCTGAACACTTTCGTTAAAGACTCTTTGACCTTCTTTTGAAAGTTCATTGTTAAAGGCGTAATAACGACCGCCGACGGACCATCTTGGATTAATGTGAACCTCTAAAGAACCTTCAGCTTGGGTTGAGTCAACATAGGGACTACCACCAGTTAAAAATCCATAGCCAAGGCTACCTTCGAGGCGCCATGTTCTATCCACAGCTCGTTTTTGCACAACTTTAATTTTGTTATTGGGGTTAAGCTTTCTGGCTTTGCGAACAACGTCTTTATTAACACCAAGACTGTTCAAGTCATCAGATACGCTTTTAGCCCAAGACGGAGTTGTCAAAAAAAGAGTCACTAAAGTGACAAAAAAGAGCCGAGTTTTCATTATTGATTCTCCTGAACACCGCCAAAGTTGCCTTCGACGACGGGGATTTGATTTTTGTGGATGACGATCATCACTTTTTCTTCAAAACTCTGTTGTTCAATAAGAGCTTTAGTGTCTTCGTCGCTAATTTCATTAAGATCAATCACCGGAATAATGGCGTGGATTGATCGGTACTGATCTTGACTGTTTGTCATTGACACTGTTGGTGCTCCTTCGATGGCCCAAAGATCATCGCTTTGTCGAACGATAGTCAAACCTGCAGGAAGAGCGGGTTCTACTTTGATCTCGGTCACAGCACTATGTGCAAGATCCATGCGAAAAAAGATTTTATAGGATTTGGAAGAATTTAAAACAAATTCAATGGATTTTGGTAAGGCCTCTTGGGCTTCGTAACGGTACAATAGACCTTGAAAGTTTTGTCTTTCGGGGTTGTCTAAAACCTGTTGGCAACTGTTGGCCTGAGTCTCCCATTGTGATGATATTCTTTGAAGCTCTAGGATAACGGCATTTTGTTCAGTCTTATATTGATTGAAATCTGCGATAAAACTAGCGCGTTCTGTTTGCCATTGTTGATTGTTGGCTGAAGACTCTGTGCGAAGCCTTTCTTCGATACCCTGATAATGGGTTTCTAGTTCAGCAATCTTTTTTTCAGAGTCAGCTTCAATAGCCTTAATGGATTCGTTATAGGCTTTTGTTTCTTCGCTAAACTTTCTCTCCCATTCGTTGTGTTGGGCAAAGCGTTCGCTGCTAGAAACAAATGATGAGTTTTCTTGGTCGCGCAGAGGGTCTGCGTTTTTGCCACCAAACCCACAACTTGTCATAAGAAGTGAAGAAAAAGTTAACATTAGAATTGGATATTTCATGACTAGGACTCCTTTAACCATGACGAGCTCTCTTTAAAGTGAAAGGATAAGAAACATTCACGTCCACGTTTCCGTGGGGTTTAGGGAACTTCCATCCTTTAATTTTTGACATCATACATTTTTCAACAGAGGCAGAGTTAAGACTTGTGCGCCCTACTTGAGCCACTTGCACTCGACCCTGACCATTGATTACAAACTGAGAAACCACTCGGCCATTCAGACTGGGTTGTGCTTGTAAGCCTTTTTCGTAACAATAAAAAATCTGGCCAATATTTTGTTGGATAACGGCTTCAATTTGGCTCATTTCTAAACCACCTTCAACCGCACCACCACCTTGCATAGGGTGTTCGTAACCACCGCCATCGCCTGATCCGCCAATATTCAGTTGACCATAACCACTCTGTCCACCTGAGCGACCTTTTGTGCCGTATCCGACTTGACCGATGTTTGTGGCGCCACCACCACCAGAATTAGCTGTGAGTCCCTTACCCGCAAAAGTTGTGCTGGCATGGCCCAGTGATTTCGTACCACTGCTATCACCTGAACCAGGACCGTTAAGAGCTGAGTTGAGCTTAAGACCAGGGGCTGATTTTTTTCCACCTGAGAATCCGCCAAGAGCACCGAGTGCACCCATTTGACTGACATTTTTCTTTGAGGGACGAACACGGGGTTGGGCAGCCACTCGTTTCGAGCGGGGAGCTTTAACCGATTTATTAGCCACCTTCATTTTACGATTAATTTTTTGTTTTTTGGGCTGTGTTTGGGCTTTTTTAGGAGCCACTTCGATTTTTTGGGTCTTTGGAAGTTCGATTGTGACAACCACTTCTTCTTTATCAAAAAACATTTTTTGACCGTAAAAAATGGAAAGACCAATTAAAAGCAATAAAAGATGGGCATAAACTGAATATCTAAGGGTTTGATGAAACTCTTCGTCTTCTTTAGAAACAAATTTTTCTGTGGGAACAATTTTTAAATTTTCACTATTTCCAACTTTTCTTAAATAAGCAAAATCAGAAACAGCCACGGGACGACTGCCCAGCTCACTCACGTTAATTGTCTTTAAAAGAGAATAATCAACATTTGAGTTCTTGAGGCTTTTAAGTTCATGATGGGCCTCTAGACGACCATTGCTTGATAACTGAAGCAAATGCATCTCAGGCTCATCCCAATGAAAAGATCGTAAGACCTTTCCATCGCGATCTTCGAGCACTAATGGAATAGGTTTCTGGATTTTCATTTATAATCCTCCTGACTTTTCTTGATCTGGAAGTTAAAGTTTTCTCGTGGTTTAACAACAGAGATGAGTTTCTTTTCTTTTTCAACTGACACCATGGCCTCAGGGGAATGAGCATACTGACCATTGACTGTTGCCCCAGTAAAATGGGCTTCGGTGGTTCTTTGTGATTTTTTATTCAATGTGGGCTTTGCTTTAGCAAAAGCTTGATTGAGGCAAAAAAGACATATTGGAAATGCGATAAGAATGAACTTCATCATGGCGTGATCCTTTTTTGTAAATCCATCAATCTTTGTTCATGATAGGCAACATGGGTAAAATGATCGTGGGACTTTTCTTGGTCAATCAGGGCTCTTAAGCTTGATTCATCAAAGGGATTGCTACGTAATTTGTTGCGTGCAGCCAGTAAAGACTTTTGATCGGGACCCTGCACATTCATCCACTTTGACAGCTGATTTTTTTGAGATTCTGGTGCGTAAGGGAGTATTAAATTGGCCTCTTGAGCGATCAACTTTTTAAGATTAAAGCTCGAACCTTCAAGGCTCTTATTAAGATGTGTCATTAAAGTTCCAGACTTCCAAACGGTTTCAATTTTTTGACCGATCATTTTAGCTTCAGTTTCGATTTTTGCCACTTGACCTTCAAGAATCTTAAGGTATTGGATCTGATCTTTTTTGCTAAGCCCTTTAGGTAAAGGCAAGGTAATAAGGTCTCTTGCAAGACGAAGCTTTTCTTTTTTGACCGCTTCAAGAGAAACGGTTTGTAAAACAAGATCTTTTCGCTCAATAGAGGCGTTGGCAAATTTTTCGAGCTCTCCAAGAAGCTGCATTCTTGTAACGATATCTTTTTGAGCGCGAGATTCAGAGCGATGAGAAATGATATGTTTAGAAACACGAGATGTTAAATTTTTAAATTTAGAAATCTCAAGGTGACGTCTTAGTCTAATGCCGGCTGGTTTTGAGGCCACATTTTTTTCACTGAGGACCATTTCTGCTTTTTGTCGGTTGGGATAACGGGCATAAGTATCAAGAGCTAATTCAGAAAACAGCTGAGGGGATGATTTAAGATATTTGTGCTGCTTTGAAATTTCAGCCCAAGGTGAAGAACTGTTTTGTACAATCTTGGCTCTGAGTTGGTTGGACTCTAAGGTGCCACGGGTTTTTTGAAGAGCCTCTTCGTAATGGGGTCTAGAATTTTTGCCACCCATCTCAGATAATACTGCTAAGCGAATCTGTTCATTTTTGCCTCGTCGATTCTTTTCAAAGCGGATTAATGAGAACTCATAGGCTTTTTTGAAATCAAGAGCCATCTCTGAGGCCCAGATGTACTGGTCGTAGGCAAAGTTTTTAATGTTTATTTTAAGATTTTTTATACCCATAAGTGCAAGGGATGAATTTTTAACTTCATCTAAATTTTTAATCGACTGAGCCAGACGGATTCGAGTTTCAAGCAAAAGCACTTTTTCTTCTGTTTGCACTTGGGCTAAGTTGATCGATTTTAGTTTTTGCATCAGCTGATCTTGCCACTTCAGGTCACTGGGCTTTGCTTTTAGGCTAGCAAGAGATTCGTTAAGAAGAGCCTTTCTGTAAATGGCTTGAAATTCATTTTGATTTTTCTTAAAGGTGTTTGAAAACTTCTGAGAGTCTTCCATAATTTTTACATTATTTTTAGAAAGAGCATGGATGTCTAATATGAGATGGGCTGATTTAAGGGCTGTGCCAAGCTCGTTTTGAAGTTTATGATCTTGCTGTTCTTTGATGACATTTTCAAAACCACGGCTGGCATCGGGATAAATTTTTTCTTGATAATCAATATAGGCCAACTGATATTTGGCTTGAAGTTGTTTTTTACCCTTTGGATTAAACTTTAAATAGGATTTATAGGCCGTGCGCTTTTGATTTGTGATGTTGCTTTCTTCGGCACAAGCCATAGCAGCATCTAAAGAAACTTCAAGAAGTTTACGGCTTTCAGGCTTTTCATCTTTATAGACAAGCTCTGCTGTTTTTAAGTAATGCTCTTGAGCTAAAGAGATTTTTTTACCCTTATGAAAACTCTGTGCTGCGACAAAATGCATATCAAAGTCAGCAGGATAAAGAGACAGATAAGAAACCCACACTTCATGAAGTTGACGGCTGGGTTTATCTTTTTCAACGCGATTCCAGAAAACAAGAAATTTTTGCGCTTTAGATTGGTACTCATCACAGCGCTCTTTGAATTTGTCGCAATTGATCTTTCTGTAAAAATCAGTGGATTTATTAAAAGACTGGGTCACAGAATTATAACGCTTAAGACTGAGCTCTGCTTGAGCCATTCTCATATAGGCTAAGGCTTTATCTGCTGGGTCAGTTTCAAAGGCTTCAAGAAGATAATGATTAACCACAATGTTTTCAACAGGACGACCCAGTCGATCAAGTTCTGTAGCTAGAAGCTCGACATTTAATTTACCATCTTGAGTGGCGCTGAGTTGATGAACTTTTTTGATCTCAGTATTATCGATGGGTCCTTTGGCGGTGAATTTTGCGTAGTCCCTTGCGATATCAGATCTCAAGCTTGAATCAATATCATTGGACGAAGAAAGAATCTGATTCAGGTGGTTTTTAGCCAACATATACTGACCAGAATTAAATTCACACCAGGCCATACGGTAACTGATAAGAGGAGTTTTTAAAGTAGAGTCGAGTTTTATAGAGCTTTTATAATCTTTAAAAGCTTTGTCATAGGAGTGTGCAAAAAAGAAATGGTCCCCGCGCTTTTGATAGGCCATGGCCTTTAAGCTTCTCGAGTATTTTTTGTCTATAATTTTGTTATAAAAATCCAGGGCTTTTTTGTTTTGTGAAAGCAAGATATAGGATTGACTGATTTGTTCGAAAACTCTTTTTTTATCATCATCACTGACTTTATCAAAAAGATCTTGATAGAGACTCAAAGATTGGCTTCGATCTTTATTAGATGAGTGACACTGAACACATTGCTCTTCGTTTTCTTTGATTGTTTTTAAGCGCGAACGATCGGCATAGAGATCAGCAAGACGTAGTTTGATCTCGATATCAGAATTTGTTTGAAGACCCATCTCTAGTTTTTCAATCAATACATCATGGGTACCAACATCCATAGATTGGCCCATGGCTAAGATTGAAAAATGAATAAGGGTTACGCTCAACAAAAATTTCAACTTATTCTCCGATCACTGCGAAACGTACGTTTTCAAAACCTGTTTGGGCGGCCACAACAAGTATGGGACTTAAACCACTAAAATCTGCATTTTTATCGGCTTGAATGATGAGGTTGCCATGACGCGAATCATTTTTATCTTTAAGTTCTTTATTCAGGTTTACCAGGTACTGGGCCACTTGATTGATACTAATTATTGTATCGTTGATAATATAATCGTTACCTTTAACTTTAAGATTAACACCAGGTTGTAAAGACTGAGAGTGGCTGGCCTGTGGTAAAGAAATGTTTTTATCCATTTGAAGTTCTGAACCTGATTGCTGAGTGCTGGCGAGAAGATAAATGACGATAACAGCAAAGGCATCAACAAGAGATGTGAGCATCAATGGTGCCACAACTTTTATCATGTTCGACTTACTTGATGATGGACGAAGAGTTGCCATTTGCTCAAGGGGTGACATGATTTTGTTCTCTTTAATTGATCCAAATTTCATTTTATCCTCACTGAGTGGGTAGTAAACCGATTTCTTTAAGTTCAAGCTGATGGAGCATTTCTAAAACACCGACAACATTTTGATATTTCACTTGTTTATGTGGCGCTACAAAGACCCTAGTGATTTCTGGATATTGGCTTTTAATTTGATTCAGTCTTTGCGAAACGTTGTCTAGCTTTTGGGTGTTGTCGCTGAGTTTAATGTTATTTAATTTCTTTCCAAGGTGATCGATTTCGACCTCAAACTGACCGTTTGGTAAAACAGAGATTTCGATTCTAGAGTCTTGATTTTTTGATACATCCGATGCTGTTTCGCCGATGGCTTGTTTAATGTCGAAGGTTCCCAGAGGAAGCCAAACGGCAGTGACAAGTAAAAAGCCAATTATAACGGCCAGCAAAGAGATCACTGGTAGTAAATTAAGCTCAAAATTTGTTTCTGTCTCGTTGTACATAAACCGGGTCCTTAAAATTGTTTCTCATGGTTAAATTCTTGTCGTTCTATAAAGGCTGAAAATTTTTAATCAGCCCTTAATTATATAACCGTCTTTTTTCTCACTGTTCTTTTGGGTACGCTTTCGTATTTGAAACTCAACCAATTAAAAGCTTTTAAAGAGGCTTGATTAAGATCTTCTGAAAGTGAATTGGCTCGGCTTTGTAAAATACCGAAAGCAACGAGGGCTGGGATGGCCATTATAAGACCATAAGCTGTCGTGTTCATGGCCATTGCAATACCCTGAGTGAGCAGAGTGGCTTTCTCAACCGGATCAGCACCTGATACCGATGAAAAGGCTTGTATAAGACCAACGATGGTTCCTAGAAGGCCAAGAAGCGTACCTGTGTTACCAAGCATAGCTAACAGACCTGTTCTCTTATTGAGACGGGAAGTTTCTTGCAAAAGAACCTCGTCCATTTGGGCTTGGATCTCTTCGCGACCACCCATTTCTAGGGCTGCGCGCGCACCGGCTCTGACAACACGGGCAATGGGTGTTGAGGCTGGCATAGACTTACTGCGGTCAATAACAGTATCAAGGCGACCGGATTTGATGTCTGATTCAAAGTGATTGATGACATTTGTATTATTAAGCTCTCTTGATATATAGAGCTTCCAGATTCTTTCGCCAATGATGGCTAAAGAGAAGGTTTGTGCCACAAAGATGGCCCACATCCATAAACCACCCTCATTAAAAGCGGTTATGATTGACTGTATGATTCCTGTACTTTCCATTTAAACCTCACTTTTTTCTTGGAAACTACAGGTAACGTGTACAAAGTTTGTACCACCCCTAAATAGGCCAATATAGGCTGAACACTGAGTTTGAGGTGGAAAGATTACAGACAGGGTGACGCAAAAGGGCACTTGATTTCTATAAATAGGGTCTTTTCAATGTGATCAATCGAGCAACAGTCTTTTATTAATTTACGGTGGGCTCTATGCTGGTTATGATGGCTTTAAGTCAATCGAGTTTACTCTAGCAACAAAGGTCAAATTTTTTGAGAGAAGAAATTAAGAACTCTAAAAAATGTTATTGGGCTAGCCACGGTCTTGCTCTCTATGATGATCTTAGTTATCGGCCCTGTTGTCGGTACAGAAAAATAACGTCAGAGGATTTGCCTTCGTCTCTCAAAAATAGTTTGAGCGAGGCCTATAATTCATCCACTTTCCGACAGACCAGAGAAAGTCTAGAGCGCGGAGTTTTCCCACAAGCTTGCTCAGTCTGTGAAATTGAAGAAAGTAATGGTTTAAAAAGTTTAAGACTCAGTACCAAACAAAAAGCCAAAGAAAGTCCAATCTTAGAGTCCATAGAGATCTTTATTGGTTCACTTTGCAACATGAAGTGCCGGATGTGCGATTCCCAAGCGAGCAGTTTATGGGCCCAAGAACTCAAAGAAAAAACTTTTTTAAAGGTCGATCTAAAAAAGATTCTAGAAAACCTGGATTTGACAAACCTAAAAAGACTCAGACTTTTGGGGGGTGAAACTTTGATGAACCCTAATTTTTTTCAAATCACCCAGTTTGTTCATGATCAAGGTTATGCCCATCAGATCGATCTTTCGTTAGCAACCAATGGCAGTCTTCCGCCAACAGATAAAATCATTGAATCCCTTCTGTTTTTTAAAAAAGTGGATATAGATCTGAGTATTGATGGCATTGGGCC